>NZ_CP030287.1:9028264-9034319 GCF_003287935.1 Streptomyces sp. ICC1 | reverse complement strand
TCTCAAGCAACGACCAGTCACCCATCACCCTGACCCTGAGGTCAAGTTCACTGGGGCCGGCATCACAGAAGGCATGACCTTACGGCCGTACCCTCAGATACCCAACAACGTGCCAAGCACGATCCCCCGTCAGTGAGTCACTTTCCACGCCGAAGCAGTACTTGTGATCCATCCAGGAAACCGTGCCAACTAATCAACGTTCCACCCTGAGCTGACCGTGCAGAACGTTTGTCTGCAATCGGTACTGTGCTCCTTAGAAAGGAGGTGATCCAGCCGCACCTTCCGGTACGGCTACCTTGTTATCTCAAGCAACGACCAGTCACCCATCACCCTGACCCTGAGGTCAAGTTCACTGGGGCCGGCATCGCAGAAGGCATGACCTTACGGCCGTACCCTCAGATACCCAACAACGTGCCAAGCACGATCCCCGCCACTATCACTGTTTTCCACGCCGAAGCAGTACTTACAGGATGTTTTAGAAACCGTGCCAACTAATCAACGTTCCACCCTGAGCTGACCGTGCAGAACGTTTGTCTGCAATCGGTACTGTGCTCCTTAGAAAGGAGGTGATCCAGCCGCACCTTCCGGTACGGCTACCTTGTTACATCCGCAGGAAGTCGTACTCGACGGGGGTGGCGCTGCCCGGCCCGGCGGGCGTCTGGCTGCGCCACAGCACGGCTTCCTGGAGGCCCACGAGGTGGGTGGGTGGACAGCGGTCCCGGCGGCAGAGGGTCCGGGCGCGTCGCTCGCGCCTGGCGGCGTCGACGAGGCCGCACCCGGGAACCTCGCTCCTCACTCCTCGGCGATCCATTGGGCGAGGGAGAGCAGGGTGGCTTCGACGCTGTTCGTCATGTAGTCGCGCAGTGCGTCGAGGTCGCCGCGGGTGGTGCCCAGCACCGGGTCGAGGCGGAGCAGTTGCCAGGTGGCACGGCGACCTGCCCTCCTCGCGGTCGGCCCTGATCCGCGCGGTGACCGCCTACGAGGCCCTGGGCGCGCGGTGGGACGTCGCCCGGGCCGAAGCCCGGTTGCGGAGCCTGGGGGTCCGCCGGGGCAGCCGCGCGGCGCGGCGGCGCCCGGCGCGGGGCTGGGAGGCGCTGACTCCGTCGGAGCTGCGGGTGGCGCTGTTCGTCGCGGAGGGCCGGACGAATCCCGAGATCGCCTCCGCCCTCTTCCTGTCCAGCCGGACCGTGCAGACGCACGTCTCGCGCATCCTGGCGAAGCTGGAGGTCCGTTCACGGTCGGCGGTCGCCGCGATCGTAGCCGGGCAGGAGCTCGCGCAGCGCCCGGCCGGGTCGCGAGGAGGAGGCGCACGGCCAGCGGGTCGCCCGAGAGCGGGCGGATCGCCATGTCCTCGCGCGGCCCGGAGGTGGGCTGGCAGGGGGCGACCGCCTCGCCGGAGACGATCAGCGAGGTGGCGGTGTGGTAATCGGCGTGCAGGAGGGGCGGGTCGAGCCCGGCGCACGCGAAGACCCTGCGCAGGCCGTCCCACTCGCCGTCCACCGAGGGGTCCACGGTCCAGCGGTCGGCGGCGAGGTCCCGCAGCTCCACCACGGACCGCGCCGCGGCCGGATGGTCCCGGGCCATGGACACGAACTGCGGCTCCCGCTCCATCAGCACCCGTAGCTCCAGCCCGGCCGGCAGCTCTCGCCCGGGCGGAGGGCGCCGTCTTAAGCTCGGCGCGTCCGGGAGGTCCGGGGGTCGTGCGTGGAGGGGACGGGACCGTCGTGGCAGGAGCGGGGGGACAGCGCGAGGCGTTGGCGGCCGGGGTGCTCCGGGAGAGAACCAGGCTCGCCGCCGAGCTGCACGACACGGTGGCGCAGGGGCTGACCAGCATGCACATGCTGCTCGACGCGGCCGACCAGCAGTGGACGCGGGAGCCGTTGCGGGCCCGGCAGCTGGTCCGGCAGGCCGCGGCGGCGGCGCGCGAGAACCTGGAGGAGGCCCGCCGGCTCATCCATGACCTGGCCCCGCCCGAACTGGACCGCAGCTCGCTGCCGGAGGCCGTGCGCGGGCTGTGCGCGCGGGCGGAGGGCGCGGGGGCCTGGCTCGTATACACATCCGACGCAGCCGAAGATCCACCGCGGGGCGGTGGGCTGGAGCCGGACGGGGACTACGACGGGCTGGAGCTCGCGGACGTGGACCTCGGGGGCCAGGAGGGGGTCGGGGCCCGGTTCATGGACTGCGCGCTGCGGCGCTGCGCGCTGGACGAGACGGGGCTGGCGAAGGCGCGGTTCATGGACTCGGTACTGGAGGGCGTGCGGGGCGTCGGGACCGACCTGTCGGGGGCTTCGCTGCGGGACGTGGAGCTGTTGGAGGCCCGGCTGGGAGGGGTGCAGTTGCACGGGGCGGTGCTGGAGCGGGTCCTCGTGCGCGGGGGCAAGATCGACTACTTGAACCTGCGGGCGGCGCGGCTGAAGGACGTCGTCTTCGAGGGGTGCGTGCTGGTGGAGCCGGACTTCGCGGGGGCGGTGCTGGAGCGGGTGGAGTTCCGGGACTGCTCGCTGCGCGGGGCGGATTTCACGGGGGCGCGGCTGGCCGAGGTGGCACGGCGACCGGGAGGTGCTTGCCGCGATCGTGTTCGTGGCGACGTCGGGTTGTACCTGGCAGCAGGTGCCTGCGGCATCGTTCGGGCCGTCGGGGGCGACAGCTCACCGGCGGTTCACCGAGTGAAGCAGGGCCCGGGTGTGGGCCAAGCTCCACCGCCTGGTCCTTGACGAACTCGGCGCCCACGGCGAGTTGGACTGGTCCCGCTGCGCGATCGACTCAGTGAACATGCGGGCCCTGAAAAGGTGGACCTGACAGGTCCGAATCCTGTCGACCGGGGCAAGTTCGGGTCGAAGATCCACTTGATCACCGAGCGGACCGGTCTGCCCCTGTCCGTCGGCATCTCGGGCGCGAACCTGCACGACAGCCAGGCCCTTGAGCCCCTCGTCCGCGGCATACCGCCCATCCGATCCCGCCGCGGACGCCGCCGGCGCCGACCCGGCAAGCTGCACGCGGACAAGGCCTACGACGGCGGGAGCGGTTCGACGGGGCGAAGCGTTTCGCCGGGGACGCCGAGGGGTTCGCGGCTGGTGGCGAGGATCCGTACGCCGGGGCAGTGCGCGAGGAGGCGGTCGGCGAGTTCGGCGGCGGCGCCGATGACGTGCTCGCAGTTGTCGAGGACGAGGAGCAGGCGGCGGTTGGCGCAGTGCTCGACGAGGAGCGTGGCGGGGTCGTCGGCCGGGGTCTTCTCGCGGGCCACGAGGGAGCTCTCGCGCAGGCCGAGGGCGCTGAGGACGGCGCCGGGGACGGCCGCGGGGTGGTCGAGGCGGGCCAGTTCGACGAGCCAGACCGGTTCGTGGTGGTCGGTGGCGGCGTGCTCGGCGAGGCGGGTCTTTCCGGAGCCGCCGGGGCCGGTGAGGGTGACGAGGCGCAGGCGGGCCAGGTCGGCGCGGAGGGAGGCGAGTTCGGGTTCGCGCCCGACGAAGGAGGTGAGGCGGGGGCGGAGGTTGCCCTGCGGGGTGGAGGGGACCGGCCTGGTGGTCATCACCCGCACCATCGAGCCCGCCCTCGGCGGTGTCGCCCTGCCTGGCGGCTTCATGGACTTCGGTGAGGACTGGCGCGAATCGGTCGTCCGCGAACTCCGTGAGGAGACCGGCATCCACGCACCGGCCGCCGACGTCACCCTGGCCGGAGCCCACAGCTCCCCGGCCGGGCACCTGCTCCTCTTCGGCCTCCTCCCGGTCCGCCCGGCCGCCGCCCTCCCCGCGTCCGTCGCCACCGACGAGACGACGGGCTGGCACGTCCTGCGGGGCCCGGAGGAGCTGGCGTTCCCGCTGCACACGCGGGCGGCGCAGGAGTGGTTCCGGGGCGGGTACGCGTAGTCCTCCGCAGGGCGCGGCGAGGGCGCGGCCAGGGTCCGGCGAGGGCGCGGCCAGGGTCCGGGCCCGCAGTCCGGCGCGCCCCGCCGGTGCCGGTCAGAGCCCCCGCACCACCACGCCCTCCACCGGCTCCCCGGCAGTATTTCGCGAAGGAGATGAGGGCATGACCGGCCGCTGGGACTTCATCTCCGCCTACCGCGCCGAGTTCGGCGTGCAGCGGATATGCCGGGTCCTGGGCATGTCGCGCTCGGGCTACTACCAGTGGCTCGCCGGCGCCGGGGCCCGCGATGCCCGCCGGGCCGACGATGACGCCCTGGTCGGAGAGATCCGCGAGATCCACGCCGGCCACCGGGGAACCTACGGGGTCCGCCGGGTCCATGCCGAGCTGCGCGGGTTCGGACACACCGTGAACGGCAAGCGCGTCGAGCGGTTGATGCGCGTCAACGGGATCGAAGGACGCCACCTGCGGCGGCGCAAGCGCACCACGGTCCCCGACAAGCTTGCGCCGTCCGTCGCGGACCTGGTCCGACGGGCCTTCACCGCCCGGGACCTGGACGAGAAATGGTGCGGGGACATCACCTACGTTCAGGTCGGCGGCACATGGCTCTACCTGGCCTGCGTCCTGGACATCTGCTCCATGGCCGTGCTGAAGGGTTGGCGCCTCCTACGGAAGCTCCGCTGCAGCACCAACCGGATCACCGACATCGTGAAGGCCGTCCTCGTCCTCCACCACGCCTCAACATGAGGTTGGAAAAGGCTCAGTGGCTCGCCGGCGCCGGGGCCCGCGATGCCCGCCGGGCCGACGATGACGCCCTGGTCGCAGAGATCCGCGAGATCCACGCCGGCCACCGGGGAACCTACGGGGTCCGCCGGGTCCATGCCGAGCTGCGCGGGTTCGGACACACCGTGAACCGCAAGCGCGTCGAGCGGTTGATGCGCGTCAACGGGATCGAAGGACGCCACCTGCGGCGGCGCAAGCGCACCACGGTCCCCGACAAGCTTGCGCCGCCCGTCGCGGACCTGGTCCGACGGGCCTTCACCGCCCGGGACCTGGACGAGAAATGGTGCGGGGACATCACCTACGTTCAGGTCGGCGGCACATGGCTCTACCTGGCCTGCGTCCTGGACATCTGCTCGGTGACGCCCCCGGCGAAGCCGAGGTCCCGGACGGCGACGGCGAAGCCGCGGGCCCGGCGGCGGAGCCCGAGCCGACGGACCAGGCGAACACCTCGGGCGAAGCCGGAACCGACGGGGGGCCGGGGGCGGAGGCCGACCCTGAGGCGGAGGCGGCCCTTGAGGCCGAGGCCGACCCTGAGGCGGAGGCCGACCCTGAGGCGGAGGCCGACCCTGAGGCGGAGGCGGCCGGCGGGGACGCGGGCTCGGAGGCGTCCGCCGAGGCCGCCGGGGCCACGCCTCAGCTCAGCGAAGCGGCGGCCGAACTGGCCGCGCAGAAGATCGAGCGGGAGCGCATCGCCCGCCGCAAGGCCGAGCGCGAGACCCCCGTGGAGGCCGGCGCCAAGCTCAGCGGCACGGCCGCCGCACTGCTGGCCGCCGTACGGGCCGTGGAGGGCGGCGGCAAGCCCCCCGCCGCGTTCGACGCACCCTGGCTCTTCTACACACACGACGCTGCCGACCAACCACTCTGGTCTTGACGGTGCCCGGGGTCCGGGCGGGAGTGGGGCTCGGAGTCGTGGCGGGGCGCAGGGCGGCTCCGGCCCGTTCCGGGCACGGGGTGCCCGGGGCGGTGAGCGAGATCTCCACGGCGGTGCCGGGCGGCAGCGGGCTCGCGGCCGCCGGGGTCTGGAAACAGACGGTCCACTGCGCGTGGTCCGCGGCCAGGGCGACGTCGCCGTAGGCGCTGCGCGCCTCGACCGCCCCCGCGGCCAGCGGTTTGACGAGGGCCTCGGCGTCGGCCGACGTCCTGCCGATGAGCGAGGGCATCACCGGGGGCGCGGAGGACGTGCTCGGCGAGGGCAGGGCCCCGGCCCCGGGCTTGTCGGCGCCCTTCGGCGCGTCCGCGCCCTCACAGCCGGCGAGCGCCAAGGCGAGGACCCCCGCCACCGCCGCCGTCGCGACGGCTCTGCCGCCCCGCTCTCCGATCCGCTGAAACATGTGCCCCCCACGGCCGCCGCTGCGCTGAATCGCCGCAGCATACGCCGACCGCAGCCACGTGTCCGCCGAACCCGCTCCCC
>NZ_CP030287.1:9012133-9028231 GCF_003287935.1 Streptomyces sp. ICC1 | reverse complement strand
AGATGGGTATAAGATACAGCCGTTGAGCTTGAAGGTGGCGGGTATGGCGTTGGTGCCAGTGTGCGTGCCGTTGAAGCCGAAGGAGGTGGAACCGCCGGTGGCCAGGCTTCCGTTGTAGGAGAGGCTCTTGGCGGTGACGGCCGCCCCGGACTGGCTGATCGTGGCGTTCCAGCCCTGGGTGACCTGCTGGCCGTTCGCGTAGGACCACTCCAGGGTCCAGGAGGCGACCGGGTCACCGGTGTTGGTGACGATCACGTTGGCGCCGAAGCCGGTGTTCCACTGGTTCGTGATCTGGTACTCGACCTTGCAGCCGGCGGCGGCGGCTCCGGCGGAGGTGCCGAACACGGTGGCGGTCGCGCCGGCGGCGGTGACGAGACTGAGGGCCGCCAGCAAGGCGGTGCGGGGGATCGTGCGGCTCATGTCGTGGGGTGCCTTTCAGTTCAGGGCGCGCAGGCGGTCGCGCAGCCCGGTGCCGAATGAGGTGGGGGTGATCGGGCTGGGCCGGAGGGGTGCTTCCAGGACTTCGTCGGCTTCTACCAGCCCAACATCGGCGAGCGGTTCTCCCCGATCACCCCGGCCCGCGTCGCTGACACCCGCACCGCGGGCGGCCCGCTGGGCGGCGGCCAGACCCGCACGGTCAAGGTCGCGGGCGTCAACGGCATCCCGGCCGACGCCACGGCGGTCGCGCTGAACTTGACCGGTACGGGCGCCACGGAGCAGGCGCACGTCATCGCCTACCCGGATCCGGCGAAGCGTCCGGCCACCTCGAACCTGAACGTGGAGCCGGGCAAGGACAAGTCGAACCAGGCGATCGTCCCGGTCGGCCCGAACGGCACCATCACCCTCTACACCAACTCCGGTTCCACGCACGTGATCCTGGACGCGGTCGGCTACTACGGCAAGGACGGCAAAGCGCTGTTCACGCCGGTCGTGCCCAAGCGCCTCGCGGACACCCGCAGCACCGGCAAGCTCGCCCCCGGCGCCACCACCAACATCTCCGGCCTCCCGGCGAACTCGGTGGGCGCGGTCCTGAACCTCACCGCCACCGACACCACCGACCCCGGCTTCCTCACCGGCGCACCCCTCCCCCAGCACTACCTAGCCTCCAGGTGGGGCCCGAGGTCGCCAGCGAGGAGCAGCTGCTGCTGTCGACAGCCACCGCGTACCCGGAGGCCCTGGCGTCGATGCGGTGGCTGCGCCCGGAGGACTTCACCACCCAGCTGTACGGCGGCCTGTACCGGTGCTTGACCTCGCTGGCCAGCCGGGGCGAGCCGGTCGACAAGGTGACCGTGCTCTGGGAGGCGCAGCAAAGCGGTCTACTCACGCCCGCGTTCGGCCCGCAAGAGGCCCTGGAGCTGCTGGACAGCCCGGCGGGACCGCCGGAGCACTGGGGCGAGCAGATCCTGCGGCGTGCCCTCTTGCACCACGCGCACCTCGCAGGCCTGCACGTCCAGGCCTTCGCTCAGGACCTGACGAACTCGCCACACCAGGTGATCACCGGCAGCCGCCGGACGCTCGCCCACCTCGCCGGGGTCCGGGCCCGCTGGCAACACGCCACCCGCCAGCCGACCGCCCCACGCCCACCTGTCCCGGCTTCCCGGGCCGGTCCCGCCCAGCAGAGGACCCGCGCCCCAGCCGGCGGACTTCACCCCGTTCTGGTTCGCCGTGCCGGTGGCCCGCCCCCTCTTCGCGGAGGACGGCAACCCCGCTCCGATCGCGGAGCTGGCGCCGGGCACCTGGTACCTGGCCGTGGAGCAGCGCGGTCAGGCCACGCTGATCGCGCAGACCCAGGACGGCCGTCGCGGCGTCCTGAACGACACCTCGGGCATCCAGCGCGGCTGACCCCGCGCACGACCCGGCGCCACGCCACAGCGGCCCCCCGCCCTTCCGGGCGGGGGGCCGTTGCCCTACAGTCACCTGACGCATCGTCAGATATGACTGACCCGGCCTCGCGCCGGCATCGCGGAGGGGACCGTACATGCGCCTCGGACTCGCACTCGGCTACTGGGGCCGCGGCCCCAACCCGGACCACCTCGACCTCGCCGCCGAAGCCGAGAACCTCGGCTACGACTCGGTGTGGACCGCCGAGGCCTGGGGCTCGGACGCCTTCACCCCGCTCACCTGGATCGCCGCACACACCTCGCGCATCCGCCTGGGCACCGCCATCGCCCAGATGGCCGCCCGCACCCCCACCGCCACCGTCGCGGACCTGGTCCGACGGGCCTTCACCGCCCGGGACCTGGACGAGAAATGGTGCGGGGACATCACCTACGTTCAGGTCGGCGGCACATGGCTCTACCTGGCCTGCGTCCTGGACATCTGCTCGCGCTGGGTCCTTGGATGGTCGATGGCCACCCACATGCGCACGGGACTGGTCATCGACGCGCTCGAGATGGCGGTGGCGACCCGCGGCGGCCACGTGGACGGGGTGATCTTCCACGCGGACAGGGGCTCGCAATACACCTCGGCCGCGTTCGCCCAGGTCAGCGATCGTTTCGGCATCCGGCGGAGCATGGGCCGTGTCGGGTCGAGCTACGACAACGCCTTGGCTGAATCGTTTTGGCAGGGACTGAAGAGAGAAGCGGTGCAGGGCGTGTTCACGACGGTGCGTCAGGCCAGGCTGGAGATCTTCCGGTGGCTCACCTACTACAACACCCGCCGGCGCCATAGCGCCCTCGGCTACCTCTCACCCGCCGAATTCGAACGGCAACACCAGCGAGGACGTAAACTCACACTCGCAGCATGACCCCCGTGTCCACACTCCGGGGGACACCTCAGGATTCGTACGGGGTGGAGAGGACCACCGTGGTGCGGGTGGAGACGTGTGCGAGGGCGCGCAGCCGGCCCAGGAGGTCTTCCAGTTCCAGCGGGGTCGCGACGCGGACCTTGAGGATGTAGTTCTCGTCGCCCGCGACGCTGTGGCAGGCCTCGATCTCCGGGACCCCGGCCAGCCGTTCCGCGATGTCGTCCGGGGCGCTCGGGTCGAAGGGCTTGACCGAGATGAAGGCCGTCAGGGGCAGCCCGACGGCCTCGGGGTCGACGACGGCGGCGTAGCCGCGGATGACCCCGCGCTGCTCCAGGCGGCGTACTCGCTGATGGACCGCCGACGTGGACAGTCCGGTGGCCTTGCCCAGGTCCGTGTAGCTCATCCGCCCGTCCCGCACGAGCAGATCCACGATCTGGCGGTCCAGCTCCTCCATTGCGCTCATAGCCGCACAACCTACGGCCCTGGACCGCTCCAGGCACAGCCGTGTCCACGGATTGAGGCGGCACCTGCGGCAGGCATGTGACCAAGGCCACAAGGGTATGAGGGCGTACGGCGGCCGGAAGTGGTTACTCGTGCCGCGCGACGGGAAGTGCTTGGGATGAGTGGGCGGGTGGAGTGGGCGGGTGGGTCAGCAGGCGTTGAGGATGTTGAGCAGGGCCGTCTTCTCCGTCGAGTCCATGCTCAGGTTCCAGTACTGCTTCACGTCGACCCACAGGCGCGCGTACGTACAGCGGTAGGCCGTGCGCGGGGGAAGCCACTTGCCGGGGTCGAGGTCGCCCTTGGCCTGGTTGACGTTGTCGGTGACCGCTATGAGCTGGGGGCGGGTGAGGTCGTTGGCGAACTGCTGGCGCTTGCTGGTGGTCCAGGAGTTGGCGCCGGAGCGCCATGCCTCGGCAAGCGGGACGACGTGGTCGATGTCGACGTCGGAGGCGGCGGTCCAGGTGGCGCCGTCGTACTCGGAGTACCAGTTGCCGCTGACGGCCGCGCAGGCGGAGTCCTGGACGACGCCCGAGCCGTCGCGCTTGAGGACGGTCTCGCGGGTGTTGCAGGTGCCGGAGACGGTGCTCCAGTGGGGGAAGAGGTCGCGGCTGTACCCGCTGGTGGACCCCTCGGTCTTCGGGGTGACCGTGGCGAGGTAGGAGCGGGCGGCCGCGGCGCTGATGGGTGTGGGAGGGGCGGCCTCGGCAGTGGGCAACTGGACGTGAAACGTAGGAAGCGGTCGGAAGGGTCCGAGGTGTATACGAGGCGGCCCTAGGGCCGCGCGGACCGCCCGGACCTGGCCAGATCCACCGCGGCCCGCTCCAGCTCGCCGGAGGCGTCCGCGATCCGGCGGCCGGCGTCCGCGACCTGCCCGGACAGCCTGCGCACCTCCACGAAGACCCGCACCGCGAGCACGGCGAGGACGGCGAGCCCCAGGAAACCCAGGGCGATTGCGAGCATCGGCCACAGCATGGCAAGAGCCTAGGCCACCGCCCGCCTCACACGCTGCGCAGGGTGCTCACTCCGCCACCGGTCAGCAGTTCCACGATGCGCTCGCCGGCCGGTTTGCGGACCTGCGCACCGCACTCGGGACAGGTGAAGGAGTAGAAGGTGGCCCGCCGGCTGCCGCCGATGGCCAGTCGCAGGGCGCTCGGATCCAGCTCGAAACGGGCCCGGCAGTCCGGACACGCCGCCTTGAAGGCGATCGGGACCGCACCGCCGCCCTGCGCGGACACCTGGTCCGCCCCGCCCCGTACGGGCAGCCGCGGCGATGTCGCTTATACCCATCTTCTAGCCCACGAGGCTGGATTTTGACGAGGCGGCGCATGGAGCCGAGGGCCTCGTCCCCGGCCGCCTCGATGCGGCCGAAGATCTCGCCGGCGCGTTCGGCGGAGACCTTGGTGTACCGGGCGGCCCGTGCCTCGACGACGATCCCGGTCACGTGGTGGGCGACGAGGTCGTGGAGCTCGCGGGCGAGCTCCAGGCGTTCGGCGCTGCGTACGGCGCGCAGTTCCCGGACGCGCTGGACGGACTGCAGGCGCAGCAGCAGGGAGTACGCGGCGACGACGACGGTGAGGACGGAGAAGAGCAGGGTGAAGCGGCCGGGGTCGGTGTCCCGGACGGGGACCGCCATGCAGCCGAGGCCGAGCAGGGGGCCGAGGACGGCGGCGGTGCGGGCGGGGGCGCGGAGCAGGACCTGGCTGAGGAAGACGAGGAGGGCGATGGCTTCGCCGCCGCCCCAGACGACGATCGGGTGGTTGCCGAAGATCAGCAGGAGGGTGACGGTCCAGGTGACGGCGGCGGCGAACCAGGCGCGGACGAGGAGGGGGATGCCGGGCCAGGGGGCCGCGCTGAGGCAGACGAGGATGCCGGAGACCCAGACGGCGGCGTGCGGGGCGCTGGGCTGGCGGGCCGCTACTGGTCGATCTTGTCGTCGACCAGCTTCTTGACGTTGTCCCAGGCCTTCGCCGGGTCGGTGCCGCGCTGCTCGATGTCGAGGATGCCGTTGTCGGTGAGGAAGGTCTTCACCTGGCCGTCCCAGCGGCTGATCGGGGCGGGGGTGATGCCGGCCGCGGCCTCCGAGTAGATCTTGCCGATCGGGGTGTCACCGAAGTACGGCAGCTTGGCGTCCTGCACGGTCGCGGAGGTGAGCGTGTCCTTGGTGGAGGGGATGTTGCCGTTCACCCCGAAGACCTTGGCGTGCTGCGCCGGCGCGGTGAGCCACGCGGCCAGCTCGGCCGCCTCCTTGGTGTGCTTGCCCGACTTGGGGACCGCGAGGAACGAGCCGCCCCAGTTGCCGGCCACGGGCGGTGCGGCGATGTCCCACTTCCCCTGGTTGTCCGGGCCCGCCTGGTCCTTGATGATGCCCGTCATCCAGCTGGGGCAGGCCACCGTGGCGAACTTCGCGTTCTTGAAGGCCGCGTTCCAGGTGCCCTTCTCGTCGAACTGCCGCAGCTTGCCCGTCAGTTCGCCCTTCGCCGCCGCCACGGCGGTGTCCCACGCCTTCTTCACGCCCGGGCTGTTCTCGTAGTCCAGCTCGCCCTTGGTGTTCGCGTACTGCACGGGCTGGCTGGAGATCACGGTTCAGTTGTGTATAAGAGGCAGCCACGACGGCCGACTGCGCCGGTGACGCCGGCGGCGGCGGCGCGGGAACCGGCGCGGCGGGTTCGGACGGCCCGGACTCCGGCACGGAGGGGGCGGACAGGTCCGTGCGCGGGTCGGCGTCCCGGGGCAGCAGCCCGGCCACCACGGCCACCGCGACGACGGCGCCCGAGCACAGCAGCAGCGGGAGCACGAACCGTGCGGGCCGGCGGCGGCCGGCGCGGCGGCGGCCTCCCCGGCGGCCTCCTCGGCGGTTGCCGCCCCGCGCGGGGGTGGTGGTGGTGGTGCGGGCGGTGGGGTGTGAGGTGTGAGGTTTCTTCATGACTGGTTCCATGATCGCGCGGAAGGGAGCTGCGCGGCGAGCCGCATCCGCTCCTCCAGCTGGTTCCCGGCGAGGGTGAGTACCTCCGCGTTCTGCTCGATCAGCCTTTTCCGGTAGGCGACTTCTACGCCCTGCCAGACGTCCGTGCGGCGGGAACGTTGCCTGCTGCCCGGATCTTGTTGCGCGGCCGTGACGGACCACGGGGGCCCCGGCGCGGCCACCAAGCGGCCCCGGCGCGGCCCCCGTGGTCCCGTCTCTTAGACACATCTGACGCTGACGACGCACTACTCCGTGTAGACATCCGCGGGCGCAGTACTTCTTATAAAACCGCCGGCCCGGACCGGCGGAGCCACCCGCCCGGACCGGCGGAGCCACCGGTAGGTCACCGCCCGGTCGCCCCCCAAGCCCCGATCCCGAGCTTTCCGGTGTTCCCGAGATCCACCGACTGCTTCAGCCGCAGTTCCAGCCGCGGCGCGCCCGGCCGTGGCGTGACCAGGAGCCCCCAGGCCTCCGCCGCCGGGACGTCCGGCTCCGTGAGCAGGTTCCGCCACACCAGCAGCACCTCGGCCGCCTGCCCCGGTCGGAGCGTCACCTTCCCCGGCGGGGCCTCCGCCCCCGTGGGGGAGGACGTGATCCCGGCCGCGCCGTGGCCGACCGACACCCCCCGCACCGGGGCGTTCGCCCTGTCCAGCAGCTCGATCTCCGGGTAGCCCTCCAACTCGTAAGGCTGATCCCCGCAGTTCACCAGCTGCACCGCCCCCACGCGCAACCCCATCGCCGCGTTCACGAGCCCCTCGGAGAGCCGCACCCCGCCCTCGGGACACGCGTCGGCGCGCGGGACCTGCGTCGGACGCACCCCGGCCGACACCGTCGGCCCCGGCGCCCGGGCGGGCGCGGGCGGCGCCTCGCACCCTGCGACCAGCCCCGCCGTCCCCACCAGCACGCCCACCCCGGCCATGACCCGCCTCTTATACACATCTCCGCGCCCACGAGACTAGGCCCGGGCCCCGCGGTGCACCACCTGCCGTCGCACGCCACGGGGATCGGCCCGTGCCGGGCCCGTACGGGAAGCCTCGGCCGAAGCCGGCGCCGAAGTCAGAGCCCAAGCAAAAGCGGAGTGGCATCGGGGATTCCCCAGAGCCCTTTCGTGTGCCGCTCCCCCCTGACTTCTTACGTCGATGAGTGCGCGAGGGCTTCGCGCGCCCGGGCCAGCGCCGCCGGGGGCGCGGCCGGAGGATGGGGCCAGGGGGAACCCAGGAGGAGGTACGCGATGGCCAGTGAAGCGGACCAGCAGCCCAAGCGTCCGGCCCATCTGTACACAGGCTCGGAGCGCCCGTACGACCCCGAGGACCTCGTGATGGCGCGCGGCCAGGAGCCGACCCCGGAGCGGGTCGAGAAGGCGCGCCTCCTGATCGAGAAGGAAGGCGCGAAGGCCCTCGAACGCTACCTCCCGTAGCCGGACCGGGGTGCGGGGCGAAGCCCCGGAGACCGTGCGAAGGGCGGGGCGGGGAGCGGCTCGGCCGAGCGGCGCCCCGCCCCGTCGCCGCGCGGGGCGCGCGGACCGCATCCACCATCGGTGGACGCTCGTTAGCCGCCCGGGGGGCCGACCCGAAGGACGACGCACGATGCAGACGACCGACAGCCCCGCCGCCGCCGTCGACTGGGACCACCCGGCGCGACCTTGACCGTGCGGGTCTGGCCGCCGCCCAGCGGGCCGCCCGCGGTGCGGGTGTCAGCGACGCGGGCCGGGGTGATCGGGGAGAACCGCTCGCCGATGTTGGGCTGGTAGAAGCCGACGAAGTCCACGATCACCGAGGCGTTGCCCGAGTTGAGCTGTGTCTGGATCTTGCCGTCGGCGCCGACCGGCACGGTGACGGTGTTGGACGAGGTGCCGCCCGCGCGGACGTTGACGTTCGAGGTCGCCGGGCGGGGCTGGCCCGAGGGCCAGACGCTCAGGTGGGTGTCCTCGGTGGAACCGGTGACGGTCACGTTGAGGACCACCGAGGCCATGCCCCCGGAGAGCACGTGATCCGGGACGCTGCTGGTGGTGTTCGGCAGGTTCACGATCCTGGCGTAACCGCCCTGGAGCGGCGTGTTGGTGGTGCGGGTGTCGAGCAGGCGGAACGGCTCGGTGGCCACGTAGCCCGAGGCGGCGTAGTCGACCTTCACGGTCCGGGTCGCCGTGGACTTGCCACCCTTGGAGTCCTGGAGCGTCAGCGTCACCTTGTACTCGCCCGGCTGCTTGTAGGCGTAGGAGGAGAAGCGGCCGTCGGTGCTGTGCGCGGTGGTGCCGTCACCGAAGTCCACGTCCGCGCTCGTCACCGGCCACGGCGCCGTGGTGCCCGCGGTGTCGACGGCCGCATGCCTGGCAGTGGAATGTGTCTTGCGTGGGGCGGTTCTCCTTCGCGGTGTGCCCGCATTCGGGGCACTCGCGGGAGGTGTTGCGGGGATCCACGGCGATGATTCTCCGGCCGGCGCTTTCAGCCTTGCTGGTGAGGATCGCGAGGAACACCCCCCAACCCGCGTCGTGGATCGAACGGTTCAGTCCGGCCTTCGCGGCGGCCCCGTTGGGCAGAAAGCTGCCCGCCTCGTCGGGGTCGGGCTTCGGCTTGGGGGCCCGCACCATGTTGGCGATGCTCAGCTTCTCGTGGGCTATCGCGTCGTGGACGCGGACGAGCCGGAGTGCGGCCTTGTGGGCGTGGTCGAGGCGCTGGCGCCGGACTTTGCCGTGCAGGGCTGCGACCTTCGCCACGGCGGCGCGGTGCTTCTTCGTCCGCTTGTCGCGGCGGACGCGGGGGAAGACCGCAACCCTCCGCTGGGCCTCGGCCAGAGCTTCGGCGTTGGCCCGGCCGTGGCGCGGGTTGGGGACGAACTCACCGTTGGAGTCGGCCAGGAAGTTGGCGATCCCGACGTCGATCCCGACGACGGAGCCCGTCGCGGGCAGCGGCTCGGGCCGGGGCTGCACGGCGGTCAGCACCACGTACCAGCGCTTGCCCTCGCGCTTGACCGACACGGTCTTGACCTTGCCGACCACCGACCGGTGCCGGTGGACCAAGGTCCCATATCCACCCCCACACACCAGCCCCGACCTGCACCGATACCCGCCCGGCCGGCGGGGGGCCGTTCCGCCCCGGCTGCGAGGACCACTAGTAAGAGCGGTCGTTGCCAGCGGCCTCGAACCCCCGTAGAACTGGATGAGTCGCAGGGCGGACGCAGATCCCCCGGGTTCACCCCCGGTCTCCTGATCCCGCCGACGAACCCCTCTCCTCCGCGTGAGTGGCTCACGCATGCCCCAGGCATGCCGCGACCGCCCCTGTCCCCTTCGGAAGGTCAATCCGTGTCCAACGCCGTCATCCGCCGCATCGCCGCTTCCAAGAAGACCCTCGCGGGCACCGTCCTCGCCCTGGGCGTCGCCGGTTCCATGCTTGCCGCGGTCCCCGCGCAGGCCGCCCCGATGAACGCCAAGGCGATCGCCCAGCAGATGATCAAGGACCCGGCCCAGTTCGCGGCGTTCAACAACATCGTTTCCCGCGAAAGCGGCTGGAACCACACCGCCACGAACGCCTCCTCCGGCGCCTACGGCCTCGTCCAGGCCCTCCCGGCCTCGAAGATGGCCTCCGCCGGCTCGGACTGGAAGACCAACCCCGCCACCCAGATCAAGTGGGGCCTGGACTACATGAACTCCCGCTACGGCAGCCCCACCGGCGCCTGGAGCTTCTGGCAGACCCACCACTGGTACTAAGCCACCAGCGGGGCCTGGTCCCAGGAGTCGAGGGAGGGGTTGAGGGCTCCGGCGGCGAGGTCGGCGGCGACGGCCACGGCGAGGGGCGGGCAGTGCAGGTGGGCCGCGCACAGCGGGTCGGCGGGGTCGGCGGCGCCGGCGGCGAGGGTGTGGACGAGGGTGCGGAGCGCTTCGTGGTCTCCGTGCCCGTGTTCGGGCAGCATGTCGCCCAGTGCGGCTTCGACGCGGGCGGTGACGGCGTCGGGTCCGCCGGCGGGGAGGGGTCCGCCGCGGGCGCGGGCTCCGGTGGCGAGGGCGTCGAGGACGGTGTCGAGGAGGGGCCGCAGGGCGTCGGGGCCGTGGATTCCGCCGGCGAGCGGGGCTGCTGCGCTGCCTGTGCCGGGGGACGCTGTCATGCGGTTGTCCTCACGGGAGCGGATCTGCGGCGGGCGTTGCCGCGGTGTGGGGGCGGGGCACCCGCGCGGTACAACGATCAGACCCGAATGGGGTAACCGCCCGGGTTTGTGAATGGTTGATTTCAAGCCGTCCGCGGTGGCCTGGAGTTGTCTGGCGCCGGTGTGCGTGGTGCGGCGCTGGGTGGAGTTGGGGCGACGGGGGGTGCCGCCCCCGCCCCGGCAGGGCGGGGCGAGGGCGGGACCCCCCGCCGCCCCAACACCCCCCCGGACCCTTATACAAATCCGAAGCTGCCGACGCTCAACCCGGGGTCTATCTCGGGCTGAGACGGGGGTCTGTTGGGCGAGGATGGTCGCAGAAGCGTGTCGGTGGGATGGGGCTATCGCTCGTGCACATGCGTCAGAAGCGCTCTCGAGCACTAACGCCCGGGTTCTACTGCGAGGACCGAGGCCTGCCCCGCACGGCCCCGACCCGCAGACGGCCGCCCACCGAAGCCAGGACCAGGCTCCGCCTCCGAGGGAGGGCCGCACCGCGCCGGGCAGCGGCCGCCGGGCGGGGCGGCGGTGCCGGGCTGCGCCTCCAAGGCAGAGCTGCACTGGTCGGGCGACGGCCGCCGGGCTGCGCCGCTGTGCCGGGCTGAGCTGCGCCTCCGATACGGGGCTGCACTGTGCCGGGCTGCACTGTGCCACCGGGCTGCGCTGCGGTGTCGGGCTGCGCTTCCGAGGCGGGGCTGCGCTGTGCCGGGCTGACGGGGGGCCTGCCCGTCACCGCTCTCGCGCTGCGGGAGCCGCTGCAGGTTGCTGCCCTTCCTGGGCACTGGCCCGTGCCGCACGTGCCGGGCACTCCCAGGCCTGGCGCGCCGGGCCGGGCCTGGGAGTGCCGGCAGCGTGCCGACTGGTGGGTTGGTGCCCGGGTGTGCCCCCGGTTTGGCGTCGGATCCGGGCCCGGATCCGCGTCCCGGGGCCGTCCTCAGGTGGGGGCGGGTCAGTGCTCCGGGGGCTGGCTCCTATTCAAATCTCCGAGCCCACGGGGCTAGGCATGATCTC
Organism: Streptomyces sp. ICC1; assembly: GCF_003287935.1. GTDB lineage: Bacteria > Actinomycetota > Actinomycetes > Streptomycetales > Streptomycetaceae > Streptomyces > Streptomyces tritrimontium. The sequence goes on along the minus strand of NZ_CP030287.1, from coordinate 9,016,880 downwards.
GGATGGTCCAGTCGGCGAGCGGGACGAGATGGAAGATCATGCCGATCGTTCTACCGCAGTGGCGGCGCGGTGCTGCTCCAGGTGGCAGACGTGTCCGGATTGGGTGACATTGTCGGTATCTCGAAGCCGTGGCCGCCTTCTGCGCGCCCCGGTCCCTCTTCGAAAGGCAGCACCATGGCGGGTAACGACCTCGGCTCCCTTCTCGGCGGCCTCCTCGGCGGCGGCAGCGGCGGACAGGGCGGCAGCGGCGGTGGAGGCAACATCCTCGGCGCGCTGCTCGGCGCGCTCATGGGTGGCGGCGGCGGCGCCCAGGCGGCGGGCGGCGCGGGGAACAACCCGCTGGGCGGCCTGATGGACATGCTGACCAAGTCGGGCCTGGTCGACCAGGCCCAGTCCTGGGTCGGCACCGGCGAGAACCAGCCGGTCAGCGGCGCGCAGATCGCCGAGGCCCTCCCGAACGACACCCTGGCCAAGGTCGCCGAGCAGGCGGGAGTCAGCCCGGAGGCGGCCGCCGACCAGATCGCGCAGGCGCTGCCGCAGGCCGTCGACAAGCTGAGCCCGCAGGGCTCGCTGCCGACCGGTTCGCTGGAGGACATCATCAAGCAGCAGCAGCTCTGACCGCACTCCGCGTGCACGAGGGCCCGGCAGCCCGTCCCACCGGACGGACGGCCGGGCCCTCTCGGCGTCCGGCTGGTTACTCTGAGGCAGGCGCACACCACCGCCACCCCCACCCCTGGACCGACCCCCGCCCCCGCTCGCGCGGAGCGGCCCGGCGGGGCGAGGGTGCTGGCCGTGATCCCGGCCCGCGGCGGCTCCAAGGGGGTGCCCGGCAAGAACCTGGCCGACGTCGGCGGGGTACCGCTGGTGGTGCGGGCCGTACGGGCCTGCCTGGGGGCCGGCAGCGTCACCGACGTCCTCGTGTCCACCGACTCCGAGGCGATCGGCGCCGCGGCCCGGGGCGCCGGGGCCGGCGTGCTGCGGCGGCCCGCCGGGATCTCCGGGGACACCGCCACCAGCGAGGCCGCCCTGCTGCACGCGCTCGACGCCTTCGAGGAACTGCACTCGGTCACGGTCGACGTGGTCCTCCTCGTCCAGTGCACCAGCCCCTTCGTCACCGCCTCCGACGTGGAGTCCGTCGCCGCCGCCGTCGCGTCCGGCGCCGCCGACTGCGCGCTCACCGCGGCCCCCTTCCACGGCTTCCTCTGGCGGGCGGCCCCCGACGGCTCCGGGACCGGGGTCAACCACGACACCTCGTACCGCCCCCGCCGCCAGGACCGCCCCCAGGACCTGCTGGAGACCGGCGCCGCCTACGCCATGGACGCCGCCGGATTCCGCACCGCCCGCCACCGCTTCTTCGGGCGGACCGTGCCCGTCGCCACCGACCCCGCCCGGGTCCTGGAGATCGACGACCCCCACGACCTGGCCCGGGCCCGCGCGCTCGTCCCCGTACTCGCCTCCCCTCCCTCACCCCACCGGCCAGTTCCAACTCTTCGACCACCTCGCCCGCAACGCCACCACCCGCCACCTCGGCTTCCGCAGCGGCAACCTCGAAGCCATGGCCCTCATGGGTTTCGACGTCCGCTACCTCGAAGAACCCCACAGCGAAATGGGCGGGTTCCGCATGACCGCCTGGCACACCGACCCGACGGTCACCGCCAGGACCGCCGACGGCACGAACCGCACCACCCAGAACGCGCTGGCCCCCGGCTACGAGCGCCTCATCGTCACCCACTCCCCCACCCGCTCCGGACAGCACCAGAAAGACCTCCCCCTCGACATCCGCAAGGACGCCCAGAAGCACGCCGACTGGCACCGCGACGACAAACTCGCCAAACACCTCGCCCTCACCGAAACCAACGACGAAGCCGCACTCTCCCGACCCAAGGGCTTCACCGACGAAGACCTCGCCAACATCGACGCCTACCTCCGCCACGGCGACCCCGGCGCCGGCCTCCACGACACCACCAGGCAGGCCGTCGAGGCCCTCGCGGTACGCGCCGCGGCCATCGACACGTCCGACGATGCCCAACGGGACGCCATCGCACGGGAGTTCGCGTCCCTGCTGGCCGGCCTTCCCGATCACGAGCGCCTCGATGCCCTGCGGGCCCGCAACATCTACGCCCAGTCCGTCGCCCACCTGCTCCAGAGCCCGGCCCTGTCCGGCCCGGCGGCCGATGCCCCCGAGACCGCGGCCCCGCCGACCGCCGCCCGTGTAAAGAGGACGGCTGCCAGCCCGGGATGACCGCCTCGGCGTCGGCGCCGCCGGCCCGCGCGGCGGCGCCGACGCCAAGCCGGTCATCCCGGGCTGGAAGGTCGTCATCAACCCGAAGTACGGCACCGCCTTCGACGTCCCGGCAGACTGGAACGTCCTCTCCTCGGGCATGTCCATCGGCTTCGAGGACGACGTCAAGAACGACGGCAGCCCCCTCGTCATGATGTCCGCACCCGCCTTCCTCAAGGAGGACTGGTGCAAGGTCGACGCCAACAAGGACGGCAAGGAGGAGTCGACCTCGCTGGCCGCCTCCGGAACCAAGGGCGGCATGGGGGCCAAGGGCACCGCCGATGCCTCGCGCAACGAGGCCGGCAACTGGGTCTTCGCCGGGTACGCGCAGAAGGCGCCGAAGGGCACCACCAAGGTCTCCGAGCCGAAGGAGTACACGACCACCTCCGGGCTCAAGGGCCACATGGCGACCGCGACGGTGAGCGGCCTGCCGAAGGAGAACAAGTGCTCCTCCGACGGCAAGTCGATCGCCTTCAGCTTCACGACCTCCAACGGTGACCTCTCCACCTGGGTCCTCTACGGCGCCGCCGGCGTCCCGGGCGAAGTGAGCCAGGAGACCTACGAGAAGATCCTCAGCAGCGTCCGCCTCAACACCGGCTGATATCCCGCACCGCCCCGCCCCGGTCGGAAATCCGTTTGGACTACCGACCGGGGCCGGGGATAGTCCGGGGGACCCGCAGGACACCAGTGCCGCACAGGCCCCGGCCCCCCGCCGGATCACGATCGTGGCGGAGTCCCCCGAAACGATCGCGGACGCGCTCACCGCGCACCTCACGCCGGACGACCTCAAGGCCGTCACGGAACTGCTGCTGACCCGCATCTGACACGACGGGGGCGCTGACGCCGTTAACGGCGTTAACGCCGTTAACGCCGTTAACGCCCCCACGTGTGTTTCATGTGCGTTCCATGGTGCGGTTCGCATAAGCTGCGGCTGGAGGTTTCCCATGCTCAACGCGCACGACAACGAACAGACCACGCTCTTCGCCGCGGTCGACGCACTACTGGAAGAGGCCGCGGCACAAGACGCCCTCCCCCACCCTGACGAGCGCAAGCGCCTCCGCGAGGCCGCGGGGCTGAGCCAGGACCAGATCGCCCAGGCCCTCTCCGTCCGCCGCGAAACGGTCACCTCCTGGGAGACGGGCCGCACCGCCCCCCGTCCCCCCAAGCGCGCTGCCTACGCCCGCCTCCTCAACGGCCTCGCAGACCTCCACCCCATTAACGCCGTTAACACCGCCTCCCCCACCGGAGCCGCACCCATTAACGCCGTTAACACCAAGGCCGAGCCGCAGACCGTTAACGGCGTTAACGCCGTTAACGCCGAGGCCGCCGCACACCCCGAGCCGAGGCCCGCAGCCCCGTCCCCTCTTAACGCCGTTAACGCCGTTAACGCTCCCCCGCACGCCGACGCCCCCGTGGCCGACGGCGCAGCCCCCGAACCGGGGCCTGGGGCAGAGCCCCAGTTTCGGGACCCCTTCAAGGGGGAGGTGGCGGGGGCGCGGAACCGGGACCGTTGAGTCATGACCACACGAGCCGTTCACCCGACACGGTCACCGCGACCGGCACACGAGGAAGCAATGCCGCGGGCTCCCCGGGCGGGGGCCGGGCGCAGTGCGCTGGCCGTGGTGGCCATGGCCGCCACCGTCCCCTATCTGACCCTCAAGACCGCCTGGCTGGCCGGGAGCCGCGTCGGGATACCCGATGGCAGCGTGCTGCTGGAGCCCCGGCCGTTCATCACGGCGGCCAATGCCGTCACGGTGCTCATGGACGCCGCCGTGATCGTGCTCGCGCTGGCGCTCACCAGACCCTGGGGCAGACGGGTGCCGTCCTGGCTGCTGACCGTCCCGGTCTTCACCGCCACTGGACTGCTCACGCCCATCGTGCTCGGCTTCCCCGGCCAACTCCTCGTGAGGGCACTGGGGCTGGGGCCGGACGCGGCCGAGCGGGCGACCAGTACGCCCTTCCTCGACCCCTGGGTCTTCCACGTCGTCTATTCGGGCTTCATCGTCCAGGCGCTCGCCCTGGCCGGCCTGTTCGTGCCCTATGCGCGCGAACGCTGGGGCAGGCGCTGGCAGGGCGCCCTCGGCTCGCGGCTCCCGTCACCCACGGGGGTGGTGGCGGGAGCCGCGGCGGCACTGTCCGCGGTGGTGGCGGCGGCGCATTTCCACTGGGCCCTCGGCGGCACGGCCGGGCTCGACGCGGAGCAGATCGCGCGGTACTCCTCCGATACCGCCGTGGCCTCCGCCGTCCACGGGATATGCACGCTCACCGCCGGGGCGGGGGCGGTGCTGCTCGCCAGGGGCGGGACCCGGAAAGGCATGGAGTGGGATAATACAGGCACTTAGGGCATAGGAAGTAGAGGTCTTGGGATTTGAGCTCTGGCTAGACGCGGCATAGATTGAGATCGATCTGGAAATAGAGGTCATGCAAGATTTGGAAGCGGTTACGGATTCCTTAGTTTTTTTTTTT
>NZ_CP030287.1:9000417-9012086 GCF_003287935.1 Streptomyces sp. ICC1 | reverse complement strand
GTGGCGTCTGTCCAGCTGTTTACGCCGTCTTCACCGGCGGTTTATCAGAGCGGCTAAGGCCGCTCTGGAATCAGCTTTCAGCTGCCCCTACTGCGCTACCATGCGATTTTCGCCTGGGAGCAAAGCTCATGCAGCGTTTAGCCAAACCGTCGGACTACGTCCGGCAAGACGTTCTCGGTCAATCGACCTATGTGCTTCCCTGGGAGCCGCGGTTGTGCCCGGGAAACCCTGCGGATGATCCCGAGCTGGGCGCTCAGCTCTACAACGAATTTGCCTGCAACGCCGCCCAGGGCGTTACACCGCGATCACCAGCCGAACAGCTGGCTGACATCATCGGTTGGGCCATAGCCACGCCAGGAGAGGCTGCCTGTGGTTTGGCGGCTGACCTCGCGGCGACCTACCAAGGCAAGCATCAGTTTCGACTGGAGGATCTGCAGCATTGGGACGAGGAAACCAAGCCGCATCGAGCGCACCTGATTTTTCACAATCAGGAATTACGTGCGTTATCGGCTAGGACCATCATGGCTCTGCGTTTTCGTGCCGAAACCGTTCAGATACCGGATTAGGGGTGTTGGCGTCAGACTGCTGCACGTCGGCTCCTAGTTGATCTTGAGCGAGACGCCAAGCCGCGTGGAACGTGCCCCCAGCGAGATCCCGGACGGACGGGCGGCGGCCCCGGCGGCGGGAGCGGCGGGAACTGCGGGAGCGGGAACGGGAGCGGCGGTGGGAGCGGCAGCGGCGGCCGGCTCGTTGCCCCAGGACACCCGGTGGTCGCGCGGCCCGCCGAAGCCCGACTGGTGGAGCGGGTCGGCCTGCCACGCCGCGGCCGCGGCCACGAGGTCGGCCCCCGGCTCCGCGTCGCGGGCGCGCTCCGCGCCGTGCCACGGCAGCGGATCGGGTTCTCGTTCCGGTTCCGGTTCGGGCTCGCGCAGCAACTGGCTCACGCCGGTCTCGTCGAGGAACACCGGACCCGTCTCGTCGGCCGCGACCGCGGGGCGGCTCGTACCGGGAACCCAGTTCAGGCCGTTCCAGAACCTGACGTACCCGGGGATGGACGGATCGGGGTAGTAGCCCTCGCGGGCCGCGTGCTCGCCGTCACCAGGGGAGGCCGTCAATGTCCCCAACTCCGATCGTGGCTTGAGGCTTGTGCAGGTGTGGACCATAGCCAAGAACCGCCCCCCGGCAGGTCCGGTAACGGGAGAATCCAAGCCTTCGGGCGAACGCCGCCCCGTACGCGCGATTCCGGTCACCCGACAGAATTCGGCCAATCGTCAGATTGCCCCGCGAAGTCGCGTCATACCCGGGCACTTCGGCGCTCTCTCCGGGCGTGGGGCCGGTTCGCGGTCCCGCGCACCGCCCGGGTACGCACCCCGCACCGAAGTGAGGCCGTCATGCACCACCCCGTCATCGAGCGCGAGCTGGAACTGAAGCTGGTCCTCTCCCCCGAGCGCAGCATCGCCGTCCCCGCCCGGCTGCTCTACCTCACCGACGAGCCGGAGCCGGGGGCGCGGAGTTCGGGCAGCGGGCTCAGAGTCCGAGGCCCGCGCCGAGTCCGAGGCCCGCGTACATCACTCCCGCGAGGGCCCCGCCGGCCATGAACGGGCCGAAGGGGATCGGGCTCGTCCGGTCGGCCCGGCGCAGGGCGATCAGGGCGAGGCCGTGCACGGCGCCCGCGACGAACGCGGTGAAGGTGCCGGCGAACAGTACGGGCCAGCCGTACCAGCCGAGCACCTGGCCCACGGCGAGCGCGAGCTTGACGTCGCCGAAGCCCATGCCGCGCGGGTTGATGAGGAAGAGGAGGAAGTAGCAGCCGCCCAGGACGAGTCCGCCGAGCAGCGCGCGGGTCCAGGATCCGCCGGCGCCGCCGAAGAGGGAGGCGGCGCCGAGGGCGGCGGCGGTCAGCGCGGCGAGGGGCAGGGTCAGTACGTCGGGCAGCCGGTGCACGGCCCGGTCGACGAGGCAGAGCAGGACGGTGAGCGGTGCGAGGAGCAGCCAGACCGCCAGCTCGGGCCGGGCCCCGACCCCGGCGCCGAGGGCCAGGCAGGCCAGCACGGTGGCGAGGACGGCGGGCCCGGCGGGCGCGAACACGGGGTCCGGCGCGGGGTCCGGCGCGGGGTCCGGCGCGGGGTCCGGTGCGGGTGTGGCTTCGGCCGGCGGCACGGTGCCGGGGCGGGTGGCCGTGCCGGGGGCGCTTGCGTCGGCGGTGCCGGGGCCGGAGCCGGTGCCGGCGGGGCCGGTGCCGTCGGTGGCGCCGGCAGAGCCGCTGCCGGCGGCTTCGGCCGCGCCGGGGGCGGGCGCGTCGGCGGGGCCGGGGGCCGCGGGGACGGTGGGGCTCTTCCTTACGAACATCTCCCGGAACCCGGTGCGGTGGGGAGGTCGTTGAACGGGACACCGGGTGCCGGCCCGGTGCCGCTGCCGGTGCCGCTGCCGCCGGTGACCGAGAGCCGGGCCAGAACCTCGGCGGTGGACGGGCGGCCGGCGGGGTCCTTGGCCAGGCACACGGTGACCAGGTCACGCAGACGGCCGAAGAGTCCGTCGAGCAGGGGAGGTTCGCCGGTGACCCGGTGGACGATGGCCGGCACGGTCGTCGCGTCGAAGGGACTGCGGCCGGTGGCGGCGAAGGCCAGGACCGAGCCGAGTGCGAACACGTCGCTGGCGGGCGAGACCCGGTCGGCGCGTATCTGCTCGGGCGACATGTAGGCATAGGTGCCGATGACCGTGCCGGTGCGGGTCATCGCCTCGGCTCCCGGGGCGTGCGCGACGCCGAAGTCGATGATGCGGGGGCCGTCTTCGGCGAGGATCACGTTCCCGGGCTTCAGGTCACGGTGGACCAGCCCGCACCGGTGGATCGCCGCGAGGCCCTCGGCCAGACCGGCACCGAGCCGCAGGACCGCGTCCGGGGCGAGCGGGCCGTTCTCGGCGACGACCTGCTGCAGGGTCGGGCCCGGTATGTACGCGGTGACCAGCCAGGGAGCCGCCGCCTCGGGGTCCGCGTCCACCACCTGGGCCGTGTGGAATCCGCCCACCTGACGCGCGGCGTCGACCTCACGGGCGAACCGGGCCCGGAACTGGGGAGCGTCGGCCAGCTCGGGGCGGATCACCTTCACCGCGACCTTGCGGCCGCCCGGTGAGGTCGCGAGATTTACCTGCCACATGCATGTCTCTTATGCACATCCGAACCTCCCCAAGAACGCCTCCGCGTCATTCGAGATGTGTACCGCCCTACCCTGGGTCCAGGGAGACACAACCGGGGGATTGCCGCCGGGCGTCCGGCCTGCTCCCATGGACGGCGGGGGTGAGGCCGATGGCTTCGCGGGGACTGAAGGTACTGCCGAGCGGCCGACCGGGCCGCGGCCGACTGTATGTGAACCTGCCGGACGGCCGGGCGGTGGCCTGGTACGACCGGCGGGCCAACCGGATCAGCGTGCTGGCGGACGAGCGCCGGGAGGAGATCCTGACGGTCCTGCGCCCGTACTTGACCGGGACCGTCTCGATCGGCCCGCCACCCGTCCCCACGGCCGCTGACATGCTGCGCCTCGCGCTCCCGCCGGACGAGGACCTGGCCCCGAACCGGCCGGGCGAGGCACTGCTCGGCGAGATCACCCACGGCTCCGCCGGCGCCCGCACCCGCCACCGGCTGCGCCAGGAGCTCGCCGCCCGGCAGCGGATGGGCGACGTACTGGACGCGCTGGCGGAGTCGGAGGAGTGGCGGGTCCTGCACTCCGTCGAGGGGATCGCGGACCACCTGGTGATCGGCCCGACGGGGGTCTTCTGCGTCCACACGGTCCAGGGCCGCCGACAGCGCGCGGTGGCCGGCGACCTCCTCCTCACGGTGGGCCGCACCGAGTCCCGCCCGGACCCGCGCACGTCGCGTCGCGCGGCGGCGTACGCGACACGGGCCCTGTCGGCCGCGGTGACCCCGGTCCTGGCGGTGGTGGACGCGACCCGCCTGGACGTGACCCCGTCCCTGCGCGACGTCCGCGTCCTCACCCCCGCGACGGCGGCGGCCTCCCTGACCCGGTCCTCCACCACCCTCAAACCCCCGGCCGTGGAAGCCCTGTTCACCGCGGCCCGCGACCGCCGAACCTGGCACTGACCAAGCCCTCCCGACCACACCCCCGGCCAACCCCCGAACCAAGCTCCTGCCGGAACACCGCTGTTCCTCGTGCAGCCCCACTACGCGTCGGGGGACCAATTCGGCATCGCCGCCGCCCTCATCGCCGAGGAGAACCTCTCGGTCGTCCTGACCTACGCGGAGGGAAACGAGAGGCACAAGGCAGCCGCCGAAGGCATGGCCGCCTTCTACCGCGCTTCAGGGATCGGGGACCATCGGATCGTCCTCACCGCGGCGGCCGTGCGGCTCAAGGAGATCACCGTCGGAACGGGCGAAGACCAGCGAACCCAGCTCGTCGAGACCACCGAGCGGCTCAAGGCAGTGAACGTGGAGACCGAAGCGGGTCCCCTCTCGATCAAGCTCAACAAGAGGAACCAGCTCGGTGTAGGAGACGCCACGAAGCGCGTCGGCCAGGATTTCAGCACCGATCTCCGCACAAAGCTCCGCGAGGGCTGGAACGTCGGTCCCGACGCGGAGCGGGACGCCGCCATCACCACCTGGCTGGACCGCAAGGGCGTCACCCTGCAGGACGGCGACAAGGTCGCCGTCCTGTGGTCGCGCTTCAGCGGCAAGAAGGGTGAAGTGCACATCGAGCACGACACCAGCTACCTCGGCATCGCCCAGATGATCGCGGGCCTCGGCGACATGAAAGCCGTCCTCATCGTCGGCGACTCCGGCCACACCCCGGCAGGCAAGGCCAAATACCAGGCGATAGCCGACTACTTCAACACCGGCGCCCTCCCCGGCACCGAGGGCGGCACCCGACCCGAAGGCTTCACCGCACAGGTCGCGGACCTCACCGAATTCTGGAAGGACCAGTCCGTCCACACCTGGAACGGGCACACCCGCACCGGCCAGTTCCAACTCTTCGACCACCTACTGAGCCTTTTCCAACCTCATGTTGAGGCGTGGTGGAGGACGAGGACGGCCTTCACGATGTCGGTGATCCGGTTGGTGCTGCAGCGGAGCTTCCGTAGGAGGCGCCAACCCTTCAGCACGGCCATGGCCTGCTCGCCGACGCAGCGGATCTTGGCGTGACTGCTGTTGTGCCGTCGCTTCCATCGCTTGAGCCGGCGGCCCCGGAAGGGGACTCGGATGTGCCGGCCGGCGCCTTGGTAGGCCTTGTCCGCCCAGCACTTCAGGCCCACGGCGGCGAGCGCGTCGACGATGCCATGGCTTCGTGCCGCGGTCAGGTCGTGAGTGGCTCCGGGCAGGGCTGGTGACGCCCAGAGCAGTCGGCCGAACGGGTCGGTGAGGACCTGGACGTTCATGCCGTGCCGCTTGTGTTTTCCCGAGTAGTAGGGGGTGTCGGCGGCGATCCGGTCGATCGGCAACAGCGTGCCGTCCAGGATCACGAACGCTTTCGTCCGGGCTGTCTCCATCGCCGTGGCCAGGGTCGGTGCGCGAGCGGCCAGGACTTCGATGGCCTCGCGTATGTACCGGTAGACGGTCGCGATGCCGATTCCGAACCCGGCGGCAAGCTGGGCGTAGGTGTCGCCGCACCGCAGGTGAGCCAGGGCGAGCAGGGCCTGACGGCCGACGGACAGTCGTCTCCACCGCGTACCGATCTCCCGTTGCCGAACTGCGAGCTGCTCGGTCAGGTGCCGCAGGGTACTGCTGGACAGATCGATCGACGACGGGTAGACAAGCACGCGAAGCTCCTGGCGGACACGGGTGATCTTGGTCGAGAACCCGTCTACCAGGAGCTTCGTCGTTCCGTACAGCCCACACCGACCAACACCACAGCCCCACCGTCAGGTTGAAAAGGGCTCACTGCAGACACCGCCCCAGGGCCCGATCCACGGGCTGACCCAGACCCCACCGCAGGCCCAGCCACAGAGCTCGGGCCAGAGCTCGGTCCAGGCCCAGAGCTCGGTCCAGGCCCTGCCCCAGCCGCAGCCGCCGCAGCCGCCGGCCCCCGCCCAGGCCCAGGCCCGCACCCGTGCCCAGACCCGCACCCGCAGCCAGGCCCGCGCCCGCCACCGTGATGTCCCGCAGCCGCCGGTCCAGGTACCCGGCCAACAGGCCCGGCATGTCCACGCCCTCCGGGTCCAGGACCCACTGGATCTGCAGCCCGTCCATCACCGCGAGGATCTCGCGGCCGACAGCCTCGCAGTCCGTCCCCGGCCGGACCTCGCCGCGCGCCGCCCCCGCCTCCAGCAGGCCGACGGTGTGACCCAGCACCCGGGCGTAGCGCTGCCGGAAGTGGTCGTGCGCGGGGTGGTCGGGGTTTCCGGACTCCCCGACCAGCGTGTTGTACATCCGTACGATGCCGGGCCGGCGGGCGTTGTCCGCCGCGAGGGCGACGACCGCGGCGAAGTGCTCGGCGACCGGGGGGAACCCCTCGCCCGGCGGGCTGAAGAGCCGGTCGACGTCGTGCTCCTCGCTCCGCGCCAGGACCGACAGCAGCAGGTCCTCCTTGCCCCGGAAGTGGTGCAGCAGGCCGCCCTGGGTGATCCCGCAGTCCTGTGCGATCCGGGCCAGCGAGGAGGCGTTGAAGCCCCATTGCGCGAAGTGCTCGACGGCGGTGTCGAGGATCATCCGGCGGCGGGCGTCGCCCACCGCGTAACCGCCCCGGGCGGCCCGGCCGCCCCGGCCCGCCGCGGTCTTACCGGGCGTGCGGCCCTGTTCCTGTGCCATGCCGACCACCCTAGAGGGTGCGGCAGAAGGGGCGAGCAGGCCCGTACGGCGGCTGCCGAGGACGCGGCGGCCCGGCTCGCGACCGGAGCCGTGGGCCCGGAGGACTCCGTACGCTGGCAGGCCGTTTCGGCGCGGCTGGACGTGCGGCCCGCGCCCGGGTTCCCCGTGGGGACGGCCGTACGGGACCTCCTGGAGGAGGTGCTGCTGCATCCGCACTGCCTGGGAGCGGGCGCCGGGCAGCGGATCGCCGTTGCCCCGGCCGGGGAGGCGGGTGCTTCCGGGAACGGGGACCCGGCGGGCGCGGAGGCCGTCGCCTTCGTCCTCGTCGGGGAGGACGGGGACCTGACCCCCGAGGCGGTCGGCAGGGCCGCGGGCGGCTCGCTGCCGCGCGCGCTGCGGGCCGGGGAGCGGCTGAGCTTCGGCGTCAGCGCCCCGGTGGGCGAGGCCGCGGACCTGCGCCACGCGCTCGCGGAGGCCCGCAACGCCCGGCGGGTCACGGCCGCTTCGGACCCGGTCGCCGCCTGCGGGCCCGAGGACCTGGCCGCGCACGTCATGTCGCTGCTGGCGCTGCTCCCGGCCGACGTCCGGCGCTCCTTCAGCCGCCGGCTGCTGTCCCCGCTCCACGACTACGACCGGCGCTACCGCTCCGACCTGGTGCCCACGCTGCGGTCCTTCCTGGAGCACGAGGGGTCCTGGGCCCGCTGCGGCGAGGCCCTGCACCTGCACGTGAACTCGCTGCGCTACCGGATCGGCCGCATCGAGGCGCTGACCGGCCGGAGCCTGACCCGGCTGGAGGACAAGATGGACTTCGCGGCGGCGCTGCGCATGGAAGGGGACGGCGGGGGCGGAGCGGGCGGAGGCGTCGGAACGGGCCCTGTCGCTTTTACACATCTGACGGTGCCGGCGGTCTAATGTGCGTAGATCTTGGTGGGCGCAGATAGATTGCCCCGCACCGCCGAGGAGACGTACCCGTGAGCGACCACCACGCCGAGCACCCCGCGTGGAGCGAGCCCGACGCGCAGCAGCCCCACGCGCCGGCCCAGGCGACGGCCCCCGCCGTGACCCCCGCCGACGCCGCCGACGCGGCCCGGCTGGTCGCGTTCGGGCTCCAGCCCAAGCTGCTGCCCGCCCGCGACGCCGAGTACGCCGAGCTGCTGCGCCGCTACCGCGAGGACTCCGCCTTCGGCCGGCTCGCCGACGCGGTGGCCACCGGCCTCGGCCTCGTCGTCCTCGAAGTCTCCCCCCGGGCGGGAATGGCCGTCGCCGCCGGCGAGGACTCCGTCTTCGCCGTCCGCATGGGCGACTACGCCCGCCGCGCCACCGCCGACTCCGCGGACCGCTTCCTGCACGGCCTCGCCCACCTGGCCGTCGCGGCCCTCGCCTTCCCCCGCCCCGAGGACCTCGCCGACGACGGCTACATCGGCCGGATCACCGTGAACGGCGTCGACGCCTTCGTCCGGCAGACCTGCCGCCGCCTGGAGGAGCGCGCCGAGGAGCTCGGCGAGAACACCGATCCGGCCTCCGACGCCCCCGGCCTGGAGGCCGCCTGGCGGGTCTACGCCCGCCGCAGCGCGACCGGTGCCACCAAGGACGCCCGCCGCCTGGCCGGTTCCACCACCGGCATCGTCGGCAAGGCCGCCGCCTTCCTCACCGACTCCGGCTTCCTCCAGCGCACCGGGGACGAGTCCGGCGGCACCTACCGCACCACCCCCCGCTACCAGCTCCAGGTCCGCGACATGGCGGGCAGCGCGGCCATGGCCGAACTGCTGGAGCTCGGCGTGGTCCCCGTCAGCGACGGCTCCGCGAGCCTCCTGCCGCCGCCCGAGGGCGACGACCTGGAGCTCGCGGCCGACGCCGGCCTCCCCTTCCACGCCTAGCCCCGGGTGGAACCGGTCGCTCGGGCTACGCGGCCGCGTACGGGCCCTCCGTGGCCTTGCGGGTCTGCAGCGCCGTCAGCTTGTGCACGAAGAGGATCGCGAGCACGGCGGCCGCGAGCGACAGCACGCCGTTCACGGCGGCGGCGTCGGCCGCGGCGGCGAGCCCGTCCGGATCGTTGGAGTTGGTGTAGAGCCGGCTGTAGACGCGGTCGGAGATCAACGTCGCGACCCACAGCAGCCACCAGGACGTGACGGGCGCGGTCGAGACGTGGCGGTAGCCCCCGTCCGGTCCGAGCTGGAGGCTGGCGTCCCAGATCTCCTTCGCCATGCGGTAGGGGATGAACAGGTTGCCGACGGGGATGAACCAACCGCCGATGGCCCAGCCGGAGGAGCGCGTGACCCTGTCCGGACCGAGGATCTCGGCGTTCCCGTGGACCCGGTGGAACCAGATGATGAACAGGACCGCCGTGGCGAGCAGCAGCGGCAACGAGACGGCGGCGACGACGGCCATCAAGCCGTCCGGCAGGGTGAGGCTGTCCTCGGCTCCCGCGTCCGGGTACGTACCGTCGCGCAGGACCGAGGCGACGTACAGGCCGGTTCCCGTCAGGAGCAGCGCGTACAGCCCGGAGACCGCGAGCAGCACGATCGTGGCCGTCGCAAGGCCCCGGGGCGAGCGCAGCACCTTGACGGGCTGCGGAGTGAAGCCCGGCGGGGGCTGGTGGCGAACCGCCTGGTGGGCGTACGCCGGGCCGCCCGCGGGAGGCGGCGTCTGCGGGGCGGGGCCGACGGGAGGCGGTGAGCCGGGCGCGCTGAAGGACATGAAGTGGTACCCCCCACGGGAACGCGTGACATGCGAAAGAGGCCCGCTGATGCGCGGGCAGGCTGAAGATATGCCAGACAGGGGTTCGGGGTACACGGCTTTTTGGCAGGTCAGAGGGGTTTCCGGGGGTCGGGGCGGTGTCAGCGGATGCGGGGGAGACCGCGACGGGGTGGGTGCGGTGGTGATGCCGGTGCACCGGGGCGGTGAAGGGTGCGCTGGCTGGTGGTGGTGGTGTGGAGGCGTCGGCTGACGTCAGTGGGCCCTTGCCGGCGGTGCGGCGGTATGGGCACCGAGAGCGCGGGGGACTGACGGTTCTGGGGTGCGGGGGCCACGTCCGAGGAAGGCCGTCACGGCCGTTGCTCCGCTGAGGGTGAGGCGGACCCGGTCGTGCGGGGGGCCTCCGCCGAAAGCCGGTGGCGCGGATCCGGGCTCGATTGCGATGAGCCCGGCGTGTTCTAGCGCGCGCAGGGTGTCGATGCGTACGGAGTTGCCGCGGCTGTGAACGAACTCGTGCCCCTCGCGTCGGCCGATCACGATGTGCCCTCGGGCCGTGGCGTGAAGCGCAGTTCGCTCGGCGGGAGTCAGCGCATCGTTCCTGGTAGTCGTCGCGGGCCGTCGGCGGTGAATCTCGGAAGCTACGGCGCTCGCTGACTCCAGGGCCATGGCTGGAGCCAGAGCCGTCAGTTCTCGTGCGAGCTGTATCTGGCGTGCGACTTCTTCGCTCCTGGTTGGCGGGTCCGAGGGCGAGGCCGGGGCGCCAAGTTGTGCCTTGGCCTCGGCAAGATGTCGGACCGCCTGTCCGGTGAGAACGGCCAGCTGCTTGATCCGGAGCGTGGCCTCGGTCAACGTCACACCCGCGTACATCGGCTGGTCGACGATGGCCTGTACGGCCTCCAGACATGCGCTCACCAGGACTTGCGCCGAGGTGTGACCCCAAGTGGCGCCGTAGGCCGGCTGGAGCCGGGCGAGCTGATCGTTGTGCTGGGTGAAGCTGTCGGCGAGCGCGAGCAGGCGTACCACGGGTGAAGGCCGGTCGTGGGTGGACGGAGGCCGGGCGGTCTGCGTGGATCGCGGGGGAGGTGTGGGTGCGGACGGCGCCGGAGGGGTGACCCGTAGTACCCGTAGATGCAGTGCGCAGGACGGTGCGGTGGTGGAGTTCCGAAGCCAGGGCTGGTGCAGGACGGCGACGGGACTGACGACCGGACCGGGTGGCCAGCAGTGATCAGGGGCCACCACGAGCAGAACCGCAGTTGACGCAGTAGCAGTACCTGTAGGTGCAGTACCCAGCAGTGAAGTCAGTGAGCAGCACCTTGGTGGAGACGTCGAGTGCAGGCGCGGCCACCAGGAAGTTCGGCAGTGGGGTTCCAAGCCAGAGCAGACGCACGACGGGCGACGGGGCTGGCTGCCGAAACGTGGCGCTGGGTCAGGCCACGAGCAGTACAAGCGGTTCGCAGTATCAGCAGTAAGCATCACCAGCAGTACACAGTCCCCCGCTTGGTAAGTAGTTGATCACTGAGGGAAGAACGGAGGAGCTTAGCGCCATCAGGATCGCCCGGGCCGGCAGGTTGAAGCCCGGGTACCGCAGGACATCGTTAGTGAGGTGGTCTCCGGTCAAGCAACCGCGATCCCCGCATCCCGATCACGCATGAGTCGGGTCTGCGGACACAGAAGGCCGGCGCAGTATCAGGGCCGGCAGATGGTGTAGTAGTTCCTTCGGGGCCCTGGTGCCATAGGCACCAGGGCCCCTCCACGCGTTCCACGAGAGAGGTTCAATGACAGCAGACGACTCGTTCGGCCGTCTCGACGACGACGACTACCCCGCCTACACCATGGGCCGGGCCGCCGCGATGCTCGGCACCACCCAAGGTTTCCTCCGCGCCCTGGGCGAGGCCCGCCTCATCACCCCGCTCCGCTCGGACGGCGGTCACCGCCGCTACTCCCGCTACCAGCTGCGCATCGCCGCACGCGCCCGCGAACTCGTCGACCAGGGAACCCCGATCGACTCCGCCTGCCGCATCATCATCCTCGAAGACCAACTCGAAGAAGCCCAACGCATCAACGCCGAATACCGCCGCGCCGGCGAATCCTCCGCCCGGACGCTGTAGTGTCGTGAGCCATCGCGTGGGTGGCATGCAGGGCGTGTCCGACCACAGTGCTAGACGTGCACACCAGTAGCGACTGGGCGGGGATGACGGTTAGGTAGCTTTTTATTTTCCAC
>NZ_CP030287.1:8955475-9000378 GCF_003287935.1 Streptomyces sp. ICC1 | reverse complement strand
GCGGGGATGTGTGTAAGAGACAGCCCCAGGCCCCGCGCCTCAAACGCCGGCGGGCTGGATTTGGCCGGCCTTGGGCGTCGGCCGGGGTGAGGGGGGTGGGCTTCGCCCTAGGCCGCGCGCCTCGTACGTCGGCGGTGGCGTTAGGCCGGGACTCGGGGGAAGCGGGACTGGAGGGTCCAGATGACCGGGTTGTCGGCCAGGCCGTCGTGCATGTCCGTGAGGTCCGCGATCACGTCGTGGAGGAAGTCGCGGGCTTCGCGGCGCAGCAGGCGGTGGCTGAAGGTCAGCGGGTCCTCCTCCGGCGGCATCCAGTCTGCCTCGATGTCGACCCAGCCGAAGCGGCGTTCGAAGAGCATGCGGTCCGAGGACTCGGTGAAGTCGAGCTCGGCCTGCTGGCGGTTGGCGGAGCGGCTGCCCCGCGGGTCCTGGTCGAGCTGCTCGACGATGTCGCACAGCGCCCAGGCGAAGTCCAGTACGGGCACCCATCCCCAGGCTGTGGACACTTCCCGGTCCGCGTTGGTGTCGGCGAGGTAGACGTCCCCGCAGAACAGGTCGTGCCGCAGCGAGCGGACGTCCGCCGAGCGGTAGTCGGTCTGCGGGGGGTCCGGGAAGCGCCGGGAGAGGGAGTAGCCGATGTCGAGCACGTATCCGATGGTGTCACGCCGTCGTTCGTTTGCTCACCGCCCCCGAGTTCTCTCCCCGGATCCCCGGATCCCCGGATCCCCGGATCCCCGGATCCCCGGAGTCTCGGTCGTGGTGTCCGGCCGTGGATCAGAGTTCCTGATCGTGGGTGCGGCCCGCGTGGCGGCGGGTGGGGTGGTCGCCGGGGACTTGGCGCCGAGGTCGGCGTCGGAGACCTCGGGCTTGCCGGCGGCCTTGAGGACCTTGTTGAGGAGCGTCAGGTCGTAGATGCCGGTGAGGTCGGGCTGCTCGATGAGCTTGGCCTTGACGGCCCAGTCGGATTCGGTCTTCAGGGTGGTGGCCAGCGGGTCGTCGGTGACGAGGATGCTGGTCCAGGCCGGGTCGATGACCTTGGCGTCGAGCGGCTTGCCGCCTTCGGCCGCGAGCTTGGCGTTGGCGGAGGCCTTCGCCTTGTCCGGGTTGGCGTTGATCCACTCGTTGGTCTTGACGGTGCCCTTGAGGACGGCCTCGACGACGTCCGGGTGCTCCTTGAGGAACTTCTGGGACACGATGATGTTCGTGATGACGAACTTCTTGTCGGGCCACAGGGAGGTTTCGTCGAGGAGGACGGTGCCGCCGTCGGAGACGAGCTTGGAGGCGGTGGGTTCGGGGACCCAGGCGCCGTCGATGGAGCCCTGCTTGAAGGCGTCGGGGGTGACCTTGTTGTCGGTGCGGACGACGGAGACGTCGCCCTTGCCGGACTCGGGGTCGACCGTCCAGCCCTTCTCCGAGATCCAGTTGAGGAACGCGACGTCCTGCGTGTTCCCCTTCTGGGGGGTGGCGATCTTCTTGCCCTTGAGGTCGTCGAGGGTTTTGATCTTGTCCGGGTTCACGACCAGCTTGACGCCGCCGGAGGCGGAGCCGGAGATGATGCGCAGGTTGTTGCCCTTGGACTTGACGTAGGCGTTGATCGAGGGGGAGGGGCCGATGAAGCCGATGTCGAGAGAGCCGCCGTTGAGGGCTTCGATCTCGGAGGGGCCGGCGTTGAAGGACTGCGGCTTGATGGTGGTCGCGCCGAGTTCCTTGGCGATCAGGCCTTCCTGGAGGCCGACGAGCGCGGTGGCGTGCGTCAGGTTGGGGAAGTAGCCGATGCGGACCTCGGAGGCCGAGAGCTTCTTGCCGCCGGCGGCGACCTCCTTGGCGGGAGCCGGCCGGCCCCTCCGGCCCGTACGCCCCCTCCAGCCCGTACGTCCCGCACGGCCCTGGCTGTGGCGGGGCCGGGAGGGGCCGGCCGAGGCCAATGCAGTTGCTTTTGAGCTGCGGAGGCCGTTGCCCCGTGTGACGGGGTGGCGAGCAGGCCAGCGGGTGCGGATCGGGATCCTGACGAAGGTGTTCACCGCCGAGCTGGTCGACGCGGCGATATCCGGCCGAACCCAGCGTTCCCGGAAAACTGCGCCCCGCCGAACTGGGCGTCGCCGAGGTGGGGGTTTTGGGTGGTGGGGTCGCGCAGGGCGTGGAGGAGTGAGGAGTGGTTCGGTGAAGTGGAGGCCGCGGTGGTCGATGTCGGCGCCAGGAGCCAGGCTGGCCAGATAGATGTTGCGGTCGGTGTCGGTCAGGTGGGCCAGGCATGCGGTGTGGCCGGGGACGGGGCCAGGGTCGGAGACGGGGCCGTCAGGCCACCGCCGGGGTGAAGACCGCCACCCAGATCCCGTCCACCGCCTCCCGGAAGGTCACCGACAGGTCCATTCCCACCCGCAGTTCCGCCCCCTCCGCGCCCACGACCTCGGTCATCATCCGCGGCCCCTCCGCGAGGTCCACCACCGCCGCCACGTACGGCACCCGCGCCCCGAAGGGCGAGAGGTCGTTCCGGTGGATCACCGACCACGTGTACAGCGCGGCCCGCCCGCTCGCCGTCTCCCACGCCACCCGGTCCTCCCCCGCCCAGCATGCCGGGCAGAACTCCCGCGGGTAGTGGTGCGCCTTCCCGCACTCCCCGCAGCGGCGCAGCAGCAGCCGTCCCTCGGCCGCCGCGTCCCAGTAGGGCCGCGTGAATTCGTCGATCTCCGGCAGGTCGAACCGCTCAGCCGTACCAGCACCAGTACTCACGACACCACTCCTCATCACCGCTCCCCGGAGGGCCGGAGAGCCAGATCGATCGGAAGCCTGGACCTTGAACCCATCTGAAGCATGCGACGAACCACTCTGTGTGGGACGCCTCGGCCCGGTGCGCGGGGGGCTGCGGCGGTGGGCGCGGGCGGGCCGGGACCGCGAGCACCCGGTCGCCGTGCTCACCGTGCTGCTGGTCGTCGCGGTCACCGCCGCGGCCGCGACGACGGCCGCACTCGGCGTCCACCAGCTGATCGGCGCGCTCCTGGTGGGTCTGGCCTGGCCGGTCGGCGCCGCCGCTGCCGACGGCGGCGGTACCAGCGGCGGCGGTACCAGCGGCGGCGGTACCAGCGGCCGCACCGACGACACCGGCGGCGGGCACGCCGACCGGGCCGCCGAGCGGCTGGCCTCGACCGCCCGGTCGGTGCTGCTGCCGTTCTTCTTCTTCGGTTTCGGCCTGTCGACCGATCTGACGGGCCTGCGCTGGGACGCCCGCACGGCCTCGGTCCTCGCGGTCCTGCTCGCACTCGCCGTCCTCGCCAAGATCGCGGGCCCCGCCCTGTGCGCCCGCCTGACCGGCATGGCCTGGCGGCCGGCGCTCACCGTCGGCGTGCTGTTGAACGCCCGGGGCCTGACCGAGCTGGTGGTCATCCAGATCGGCTACCAGGCGGGCGTCATCGACCGACGGCTGCTCGGCATCCTCACCCTCGTGGCGCTGGCCACCACGGCGATGACCAGTCCCCTGCTGCGTCTCCTGGACCGGCCGCGGCTCACGAAGCGCGCGCGGTCCGGCGCGCGTAGTGGCGGGCCGCCTTCGCCCGGTTCCCACAGCCCGTGCTCGAACACCAGCGGCGGGTGCCGTTGCGGCTGACGTCGTGGAAGCGCAGGCCGCAGGTCGGGTTGGCGCAGATCCTGAGGCGTTCGGGGGCGGTGGTGAGCAGGCGGAGGTAGTCGGCGGCCGCGAGGTGGCCGAGCAGCCGGGCCGGATCGGCGGCCTCCAGCCGTTCGACGGGGCCGGCCGGCGTGAGCAGGCGGCGGATCCGGCCCCCGTCGAGGAGCCGGTTGAAGGCGTCGAAGGCGGCCGTCTGGGCGCCGCGCCCCGCCGCGGCGGCGCTCCCGGCCGTTGGTATACGGGCCCGGCCCCCGGGTCCCCGCAGACCGAAACCCGCCGCCCCTGGTGGGCCCCGTCGTCCGCGGGTACGAGCGGCCGGACTCCGTGCGGGGCCGGGCCCCGGTGCTACGCGGTGACCCGGGGGCGGACCGCGTCGAGCAGCCCGGCGGTGCTGACGATCCGGGCGAAGTCCCCGCCCTGGAGGTTGACGGCGGTGGCGAGGACGAGCTGTTCGGCCGTCATCCGCGGCGCGTCCGGGCCGGGTCCGGCGGCGAGGTCGAAGGTGTGCGTGGCATCGAGCGGCACGAGGACGTCGTAGCCCAGGTTCCCGGCCATCCGGGCGGTGGTCTCGACGCACATGTTGGTCTGGATCCCGGCGATCACGAGCTGTCCGACGTCGTGGGCGGTGAGCCACTCCCTGAGGTCCGGGGTGCCGTAGAAGGCGGAGTTGACGGACTTGGTGATGGTCAGGGCCGCTCCCGCCGACCGCTCGGCGACGATGTCCTTGAAGGCGTGGCCGGGCTGGTCCGGCCCGAAGACCGTGCCGGCGGGGGAGACGTGCCGGACGAGCACGACCGGGCGGCCGGTCTCCTGCCAAGCGTCCATCAGAGCCGCGATGTTGGCTTCCGCGTCCGGGTTGTCGCGCGGGCCCCAGTAGGTCTCGTCGTCGAAGCCCTTCTGCACGTCGATGACCAGCAGGGCACTGTCTTCGGTGATCTCGATCTTCTTCGTCATGGCTCAATCCTCGGCCGCGCGGCGCCTGGGGAACAGCGGCGGGCGGGACGCCGAACGATGGGATCCTGCCAGCCTGGCAGCCCTCGCGGGACGCTGCGCGGGCGCCTTCGCGGGGTCGGTCACGGGCGCCTTCGCGGGCTCCGCCGCGGACGCCTTCGCGGGGTCCTTCCCGGGCTCCGCCGCTGACGCCGCGGGCCTGCCGAAGACCCGTTCCGCGGACCTGTGCGCGCACCCGTCGAACCCGCCCCCACCCCCCCCCGCGCCCGGCCCTTTTGCACACTCCCCGGCCCCCGCACTAAGGCATGCAGGCGGGAACTGGTGCACGCGGCTCGCCCCGTACGAGGGTGCGGGCTTCCACGTCGTACTGGAGGGCGGCTGCTGGCTTTTGCCCGACGACGGAGCCCCGGTCTCGCTCGGCCCGGGTGACGCGGTGCTGCTGCCGCACGGCACGGGGCACGTGCTCGCCGACGCTCCCGCCGACGCGGTGGCCGTGGAGCGGGCCGTGCCGTTCGAGCGCTGGCTCGACGGGAGGGGCCGCCCGCACCCTCCCCGGACCGGCGAGGGCGTCGGCGAGGTGGAGCTGCTGTGCGGCAAGTACCGGCTCGACCGCAGCCGCGTGCACCCGCTCCTGGCGGAACTGCCGAAGGTCGTCCACCTGCCGAACCGGGTGGGCAGCCACCCCGAACTCCGCTCCGCCATCGACCTGCTGGGCCGTGAGCTGGGTGCGCAACGGCCCGGCTCGTGCATGGCCGTCCCCAGTCTGCCCGACCTCCTTCTCGTCTACATGATCCGCTCCTGGATGGACGAGGGGGCGGCCGGAGCCTGGCCGGCGGTCCTCGGCGACCCGGTGGTGGCCGCCGCCCTGCGGGCGCTGCACTCGGATCCGGCCGCCCCGTGGACCAACGACCGCCTGGCCGCGGAGGCGGGCGTCTCCCGCCCCACCCTGGCCCGCCGCTTCGCGGCCCTCGTCGGCCGGCCTCCGATGGCGTACCTCACGTGGTGGCGCCTGACCCTCGCGGCCACCCTGCTCCGCGACACCCAGGACCCCCTGGCCCATGTCGCCCGCCGTGTCGGCTACGGCACGCCGTACGCGTTCTCCCACGCCTTCAGCCGGGAGTTCGGGACGACCCCGGGGCGGTACCGGGCAGGGGCCGCTGCCGCGGGTCAGTGAAACCGGAGCGGCCCGCACACCCCGTACGGCCCCGCACGCCCCGTACACCGCCGCACGCCCCCGCACGGCACACACCGCGTTCCGCCGCCGTTCACGGCCTGCCCACCTCCCGGAGGTCGCGCATTCGGACCGGGCCGTCAATCTCAGGCGGCCCGCCATGAATCTCAGGCGTCCGGCGCGCGTGCAGCCGTCCGGCGCCCCCGCCCCCGCCCCGGGCGCGCCGGACGGCTGCACGCGCGCCGGACCGCACGCGGAGCGGCGGGCGATCGACGAGTCCGTCCTCGCCGCCGGCCTGCCCGTCCACCCGTCCTGCGGGCCGTTCCTCTCCGTGCTCGCCGAGGAGGCCCGGCGGCTGACCGGGGGGAACACCCTCGAACTCGCCCGCACCCGCCACGCGGTGGCCCGCGCGGCCCGCCGCATCGTCCTCGGCGACGCGGCTGCCGAGGACACGGAACTCACCCGCCGGCCCGGACGTTTCCACCCCAAGGCCGGTGCGCGCATCGCCGCGTACGCCGACCTCGCGGAGCCGCACACCCTCATGGGGCGGGCCCGCCGCCACGGCGACCCCACCGGCGGCCTCGACCCGGTCGGGCAGGCCGCGCAGTGGCTGGCGGCCTTCGACCTCGTCCCCGGCGTCCTGCTGCGCACCCTGCTCCTGCTCGGCGTCCACCCGGCCGAACAGGACGCGGTCGCCGCCGAGGCGCGGGCGCCCGGCGTCGCCCGGGGCGCGCTGCCCCGGCTGCGGGCCTGCGTCCGCGAAGCGCTGCGGCTCTACCCGGCCGTCCCCGACCTGATACGGATCACCCGGGCCGAGACCGAATGGCGGGGCGTGCGCCGTCCCGCCGGGACCTGCGTGGTGCTGCCCGCGCTGTTCCACCAGCGCGACCCCGAACACGTACCGGCGGCGCACGTCTTCGTGCCCGGCCGGTGGGCTTCGCGCGGAGCGGAGCACGACCTGAGGATGGCCCCCTTCAGCCACGCCGGCGGACGCTGCCCCGGCGAGCAACTGGCGCTTCTGGTCACCACCGCGCTCTGCGCCGAGGTGCTGCGCGGACACCGGGTCCATGCCGTCCGGCCCGTGCTCGACCCGGTCGGGCCGCTGCCCGGCCTGCTGGACCCGCAGGGCATCCGGCTGCGGCTCACCCGCCGCTGAACCGCACCGCCCCGCCGGCCCGGCCCGGCGCTCTCCCGCCAGCAGTTGCTGAGGCTCGTCCGCGGAATAGCAGGCGTGGGACGTCGGAGGCGGGAGAGGTGTATAAGCGCCAGGGGGGGCCGCGGGGGCTGGTGGGCGGTGTTACGCGACCATGACGGGAATCCCACGTTCCGGCCGATCATGATCCATAGATTTCTCATCAGCAGCCCCGCAGACCTGACCGGACGAAACCCCGACAGCGACACCGCGGCATGCGGCTCTCCTCCCCTTCCGAGACAATGCTCCAAGGAGTCGTTATGCGTACCGCCCTCCGTACCTCGATCGTCACCGCCGCCCTCGCCGGGGTGCTGCTGGCGCCTGCCGCGACCGCGTTCGCGGCGACCGCCGCCGCTCCCTCCGTGGCGGCCGTGACCTCCGTGTCGGTGTCCTCGATCGCGGCGAACTCGTCGAACACGGACCGGTACGACGGTGAGAGCGTGCTGGTCGCCGACGGCCGGATCGCGGTGCTGCGCAACGAGTCCGAGGGCCCCGAGGCCTGGATCCGCGCGGTCGCCCCGGACTGGAAGCCGGGTGACGGCTGGGCGGGCCGCGTGCTGGCGAAGCTCGACACCGCCCACCCCCGCGCCGTCGTCGAGGGCGTCCAGTACGACCTGAAGAAGATCGACGCCGGTGCGGACGAGGGCCGCTACATCCTCAACGTCTACGTGCTCGGCGAGGGCGCCCTGAGCGGCTGGTACCTGCTGCCGAAGGCCGAGCCGGCCACCACGCCCTCGGCCAAGCCGAGCACGACGCCGTCCGCGAAGCCGGGCGCGGCGGCGAGCGCGGCGCCCACCGCCGATGTGAAGCCGCAGACGGTCGCCGTCCCCAAGGGCCCGGTCGCCGCGGGCGCCGAGCTCGCCGCGCGGGAGACCGCCGACACCACGGGCGCCGCCACCACGGGCGCCGCCACCGCGGCCGTCGCCGCCGGGCTCGCCGCGCTGGTCCTCGCGCTCGGCACCGGCTTCATGGTCCGCGCCCGCAAGGCCCGCTCCCGCGGCTGAGCCCCGTGCCTCCCCTCCCCCTTCGGCGGGCCCCCTCCGGGTGGCCCGCCGAAAGGCGTTCCCGAAGCCGTGCCCCCCGTCCCGTACCGCCCGTGCAGCGCGCGCCGCAGGCCGCACCCGGGCCCGTTCCCGCAGCTGCCGCCACGCCGTCCGTCTCGGCGGCGGTACCGCAGGTCCAGCTGATCCCCGCGTCCGCCGAGGGCGCGCTGGACGCGGACCAGGAACGGGACGGGGGGTCTGCGCGGTGCGGCTCGCGGCCGGCGTGACGCGGGGACCCTGGGCACTCTCGTGAATCTGAGGCTCCTCGGGGCGGGGGTAAGAGGCGTGAGTTGACATCTATCAAACACCGGTACGAAACGTACCGGTGGGCGGCACGTGTGTGCGATCAGAAATCGAAGCCGAGTTGGCCTCCGTTTTCCAGCTCCATCGACTCCTCGCTGCGGCGCACCTTCTTGAGGTGGCGCCAGCGGGGCAGCGCGTCGAGGTAGGACCACGAGAGCCGGTGGTACGCGGTCGGCCCCATCTCCTCCAGCGCCGCCCGGTGCACGGGCGAGGGATATCCGGCGTTGGCGGCGAAAGCGAAATCCTCGATCCCGCCGCCCCGTTCACCGATTTCGGCCATCATCCGGTCGCGCCGGACCTTGGCGATCACCGAGGCCGCGGCGACGGCGACGCAGGACCGGTCGCCCTTGATCACCGTCCGGACCTGCCAGGGCGCACCGAGGTAGTCGTGCTTGCCGTCGAGTATCACCGCGTCGGGCCGCACGGGCAGCGCCTCCAGGGCGCGGACCGCGGCGAGGCGCAGGGCGGCGGTCATGCCGAGCTCGTCGATCTCCTCCGGGGAGGAGTGCCCGAGGGCGTAGGCGGTGACCCAGTCCTCCAGGACGACGACGAGCGCGTCACGTCGTTTGGGGGTGAGCAGTTTCGAGTCGGTGAGTCCCGCGGGCGGCCGGCGCAGACCGGTGATCGCCGCGCATACGGTGACGGGACCGGCCCAGGCCCCTCGTCCGACTTCGTCGACCCCGGCGATGACCTTGGCGCCGGTGGTCGCTCGGAGGGAGCGTTCGACGGTGTGAGTGGGTGCTTCGTACGGCATGGCGCCAGCCAGGTTACGCCGCCCCGGACCGCCTGCACACCCCCCGCGCCGGGGCGCCCGAGTCCCCCGCCCGCCGTGCACGCGGTCCCCGCCGGAAGACCGTGGTCGCCTTCGCCACCGCGATGGCCCTGGCCGCCTCCCTCGGCGCCTGCTCCTCCGGCGCCAAGGACGACAAGGGCGCCGCCTCGGGATCCGAGGCCGGCTTCCCCGTCAAGGTGGCCACCAAGTTCGGTGACATCACCGTGAACGAGAAGCCGCAGCGGGTGGTCGCGCTGGGCTGGGGCGACGCCGAGACCGCGCTGGCCCTGGGCGTACAGCCGGTGGGCGCCAGTGACTGGCTCGCCTTCGGCGGCGACGGGGTCGGCCCCTGGGCCAAGGGCCTCTCCACCAAGAGCCCCGAAAAGATCGGCACCCTGGAGCCCGAGTACGAGAAGATCGCGGCCCTCAAGCCCGATCTGATCCTCGACACCAAGTCCAGTGGCGACCAGAAGCGCTACGACACCCTCAGCAAGATCGCCCCGACCATCGGGGTCCCGAAGGGCGGCGACCAGTACCTGACGAACTGGGAGTCGCAGACCACGATGGTCGCCGACGCCCTCGGCCTCCACGCCAAGGGCGCGGAACTCATCGCCGGCGTCGAGGGGAAGTTCAAGGCCGCCGTGGCACAACACCCCGAGTTCCAGGGCAAGACCGTCACCGCCGGCTCCCTCACGAGCGTCGGCTACGGCGCCTACGTCCATGGCAGCGGCCGTGTCGACTTCCTCGAGCGGCTCGGTTTCAAGAACAACCCGAAGGTCGACGCCAAGGCCGGGGGCTCCTTCTTCACCGAGGTCTCCCGCGAGGACCTGGACCTGCTCGACGCCGACCTCGTGATCATGGGGCCGATCGGCGTGCCCTCCGCCAAGGTCAAGGACGACGCCCTCTACCGGGAGATTCCCGCCGTCAAGGCCGGCCACGCCATCGTCTTCGAACCCGAGTCGACCCTCAGCACCGCCTTCGCGACCGACTCCGTACTCTCCGTCTCCCACGCCCTGGACCAGGTCGTCCCCGAGATCGCCAACGCCCTGAAGTAGCCGGGCCGCGCCCCCCGCTCTGTCTCTTATCCACCTCTGACTCTGCCCCCGCCCGCGTGGCAGTCGGCGGCGAACTGGGGCGCTGTCGGCGGGGGGGTGCACGACGAAGCCGTCGCGGGGGTGGGCGACGAAGCCGGGGGCGACGTTCACTCGGTCGCGGAGGGGAAACCGCCGGGGGGTGCGCTCGGGGACTGCGGGCTCGGAGACTGGCCCTGCGACGCCAGCCAGGCCGGCGGCGTTTCGACGACCACGGGGGCGGACCTCGCGACCGGCGGCGTATGCCTGGTCGAACCGACCACGAACTGGACCGTGCCGAGCACGGCGGTCACGCTGGCGGCCGTGCACGACAGCCATATGAGCAGGTAGCGCGGAATTCGGGGCACGGCCCCATAGTGTCCGACGCGCCGGGCCGCCCGTCACCGCCTCCCCCCGTGACGCGCGCCGGGCCGCCCGTCACCGCCTCCCCCCGTGACGGGCGCGGACCGCGGGGGAAACACCGATGCCCTCCTGGCCCGCGTACGGGTCGGAGGACGTGAGCCCCCGCCGGAGGGCGGGGGCCGGGTGAGGGAGTGGCTGCTACTTCGGCGTCCCGAAGTTCTGTGTCCACCAGGGGCCGCCGTCGCCCTGGTGGAGGCCTATGCCGATCTCCCGGAAGTCGCAGTTGAGGATGTTGGCCTTGTGGCCCGGGCTGTTCATCCACGCCTTCATGACCGCGGCGGCGTCCGCCTGGCCGCGGGCTATGTTCTCGCCCAGGCGGGACCAGCCGTATCCGGCGGCTTCCACGCGGGTGGTCATGGTGGACCCGTCGGGTCCGGTGTGGGACATGACGCCGCTGCGGGCCATGGTGTCACTGTACGTCCGTGCCGCGGCGCTCAGCTTCGCGTTCGCGGTCAGCGCACCGCACCCGGCCGCGGCCCGCTCCTTGTTGACCAGGGAGAGGACCGCGGACTCCGCCCCGGACTCGCCGGAGGAGCCGCCCGCACCCCCGGAACCGCCGCCGGCGGTCGCGGCGGGCGTACGGCTCGGCTTGGCGGCCCGGGGGGTGGGGCGGGAGGCCCGGCGGCTTCCGGCCGCCCGTCTCCGCGGGGTGGCGGGTACCGGGGCGGCCCGCCCCCCCCCCAACACGTCCGCTAATCACATTCTATTGATCCGAAACGCTTTGAGTTCAGGCTCGTTGACGGTGTGTGAGTGATCTGGTGGGGGATGCGCGGGCCTGGTCGCCGGATGCGCAGGAGGCCGCGCGGTTGCTGGCGGTGTCCGCGCTGGTGGAGGGCCGGGACCGGGTAGAGGTTGCCGCCCTGTTCAAGGTGTCGGTGAAGGCCGTGGACAACTGGTGGGCGAAGTGGCAGGCCGGCGGCCGGGACGCACTGCTGTCCCGCCCACGAGGCCGTCGCGTGGGTGAGTACCAGGTCCTGTCGGAGGCCGAGCAGGCCGCTGTTCGGCAGGCTGTCCTCGATCACATCCCCTCCGACCTGGGGCTTTCGGGTCAGCTGTGGACGCGGGGGCAGATAGGCGAGCTGATCTTCAAGCTGTACGGGGTCCGCTTCACCGAGCCCGGGGTGGGCAAGTACCTCAAGCGTTGGGGGCTGACCTTCCAGCGTCCGGACAAGCGGGCGGTCGAGCAGGACGCGGAAGCGGTCCGGGTCTGGCACGAGGAGACCTGGCCGGCGATCCGGGCCAGGGCGAAGGCGGAGAACGGCGAAGTCCTCTTCGCCGACCAGGTCGGGATCCGCTCGGACCAGGTCACCGGCCGAACCTGGGGCGCCAAGGGCGCGACTCCCATCGTCCGCCGGACCGGGAACCGCTTCTCCGTGAACGCGATGTCCGCGATCAGCACCCGCGGCCGGATGCACTTCATGGTCTTCACCGAGTCGTTCGACGCGACCGTGATGTGCCGCTTCCTCGCCCGGCTCGTCGGGCACTTCGACCGGAAGATCCACCTGATCGTCGACCGCCACTCGGCCCACCGCTCGAAGACTGTCCGGGCCTGGCTCGCCGGCCACCAGGACCAGATCGAGCTGCACTTCCTGCCCTCGTACTCACCCGAGCTGAACCCCGACGAGCTGGTCAACGCCGACCTCAAACGCAGCCTGCCCCACACCCACCGGGCCAGGAACCAGGCCGAACTCGCCGCCGAAACCCGCAGATTCTTCCACAGACGCCAGCGTCAACCACACATCGTCCGCGGCTACTTCGGCGGCCCGCACGTCCGCTACGTCCTGAACGAGAACCCTTTGAGTTTCTGATCAATACCTATTGATCAGAAACTCAAAGGGTTCTCGTCCAGGACGTAGCGGACGTGTGGGCCGCCGAAGTAGCCGCGGACGATGTGTGGTTGACGTTGGCGTCTGTGGAAGAACCTGCGGGTTTCGGCGGCGAGTTCGGCCTGGTTCCTGGACCGGTGGGTGTGGGGCAGGCTGCGTTTGAGGTCGGCGTTGACGAGCTCGTCCGGGTTCAGCTCGGGTGAGTACGAGGGCAGGAAGTGCAGCTCGATCTCGTCCTTGTGGCCGGCGAGCCAGGCCCGGACGGTCTTCGAGCGGTGGACCGAGTGCCGGTCGACGATCAGATGGACCTTCCGGTCGAAGTGCCCGACGATCCGGGCGAGGAAGCGGCACATGACCTTCGCGTCGAACGACTCGGTGAAGACCATGAAGTGCATCCGGCCGCGGGTGCTGATCGCGGACATCGCGTTCACGGAGAACCGGTTCCCGGTGCGGCGGACGATGGGAGTCGCGCCCTTGGCACCCCAGGTGCGGCCAGTGACCTGGTCCGAGCGGACCCCGACCTGGTCACCGAAGAGAACTTCGCCGTTCTCCGCCTTCGCCCTGGCCCGGATCGCCGGCCAGGTCTCCTCGTGCCAGACGCGGACCGCTTCCGCGTCCTGCTCGACCGCCCGCTTGTCCGGACGCTGGAAGCTCAGCCCCCAACGCTTGAGGTACTTGCCCACCCCGGGCTCGGTGAAGCGGACCCGGTACAGCTTGAAGATCAGCTCGCCTATCTGCCCCCGAGTCCACAGCTGACCCGAAAGTCCCAGGTCGGAGGGGATGTGATCGAGGACGGCCTGCCGGACCGCGGCCTGCTCGGCCTCCCCGAGCACCTGGTGCACCCCGACCGGCTTGCCGCGCGGCCGCATGACGAGCGCTTCCCGGCCGCCGGCCTGCCACTTCGTCCACCAGATGTCGACTGCTTTCAGCGACACGCCGAACACCGCCGCCACGTCCTCACGGCCCCTCCCTGCCACCAACGCGGCCACCGCCCGCAGCCGCAGGGCCTCCTGCGCCGACGGCGACAGATGCCGTGCGTCCCCCACCAGATCGCTCACACCCAGCTCAACGACCCAGAACCCGAACCGTTTCTGATCAATAGGCCATCGTCGGCATCAGGACCATGCCGGCGCCGACGCCCATGACCATCGAGGCGGCGACGACCCGCCAGGCCGCCACGTCGGCGGTACCCGTCTGGAGCGCGGTCAGGGCCATGCCCAGCGCGCCCGCCCGCCCACCGACCAAGGCAGCACCGGCGGCCCGTACGCGACCGTCCCGTACGCGACCATCTCGCCACCGAGAGCGCACTCAGCCGCCGGCCCGCTCCCCCAACAGCACCACCCGGTCCGCCTCGACGGTGAACCCGAGCACCGGATGCGCCTGGTCCCAGTCGCCCTCGGGGAACATCGTGACCACCTTCCCCAGCCGGCGGCCGATCGCGCGGAGGAACCCGCACAGCACGTCGAGCCGCTCCTGGCCCTGCAACCCGAAGCCGCAACGGCCGCCGAACACCCCGGACACGCAAAGAGCCCCCGGCCGCCGGAGCGCAGCGCAATCCCACCGACAACGGCATAGCCCAGGGCGACCGGTTACGGGCGGTCAGCATGCCAATCCGCTGATCACTCTTCGTAGTGGACTGCCTCGCAGGACAGAACCCCGAGCAGGCGACGGGAGTTTCGATCTGCGACACGCTCCGCCAGAAGGGGACACCCACGGGCAAGCCGTTCACCGCCTGGATCACTGCCGCGCTCGCCACCGCCACCGCGCTGGCGCTCTTACCACCCGCCGAGGCGCATGCCGGCGCCATCGGCTCCACCCCCGTCACCGGGTTCGACTACCAAGTCGGCGGCGTCACCATGAAGGTGCCGACGGGCTGCATGTTCACCCACATCGTCCGCGGCGACGGCAGGAGGATCACCTACCAGAACGCCGGCGTCGACTGCGGCTTCGTCGGAGCCCTCAACGCGGGCTTCTGCAACTGGCGCATCGACTTCACCTACGCGGACACCGACAACAAGACCTACCGCACCGCCCGCGGGCAGACCCACACCGAGTGCGAGATCCACCCGATGCGCGACAACGCGCCCCAGACGCTCCCCCGCTACGGCAAAGCATGCGCACACCTCAACGTCAACGGCGTGCGCCGGGTCAGCCAGTGCCACCACATCACGAAGTGAGCCGCACATGACCCCCTGGCCCTGTCCCTTATCCACATCTGACGCTGCCGACGATCCCCTCCCTTCCCCCTCCTCCGACCGGTCCTCCGACCCGGACGCCGGGCAACCGTTCCCCGGCGAGGCCGCCGGACCCCCTCAGCCGCCGGAGGCCGAAGGGAGCACGGCCACCCCCGAGCAGCGTGCCGCGGCCGGCCACCTGTGGGCAGCGGGCGCCGCCCTGCTCGACACGGGCATCGAAGGCGCCGGAGCCGTCCTGCAGTCCGAACTGCTGCGGGCGGCCCACACCGCCAAGCTCAGCGGCCTGCCCCGCCCGGCCGCGGCCGCCGTCTCCGTCGTCACCGCGCTGCGCTCCGCCCGCTCCGCCGACCCCGCCCACCGCCTCGCCGACCTCACGGCAGCCGTCCTCGAACTGCTCGCCGCCGCCCACCGGCTGCCCGACGCCACCGGCCCCGAACTGGCCGCCCTGCGCGGCACCGCCCGGCAGACCTACGTACCGGACGGATCCCTGCGCCTGTACGGCCTGTTCACCGAACCCCTGATCACCGCCGGCGGCTATGCGGGCGCCATCACCTGGACCGCCGCCGCCGACGGCCGCCTCTACACCGTCTCGGACATCGCCCCGGGCGGCCCCGGCCGAGCCACGGCGGCCGCCGGGCGCACCGTACGCCTGGGCGACACCGCGCTCACCCACCGCCAGTTGTCCCACGCAGGGCTCGCCCTGTCGGGGGCCACCGTCTCGCCCACCGGCCGCCTCGGCGCGGGCGCCGGGGTCAAGGCGGTCCAGGCGGCGGGCGCGGCCTGGACGGACGAACCCCTCGCCGCCCTGTGGGCCCCGCCGCCCGCCGAACAGGTCGCGCGCGCCTTGCACTCCCGGGCCCCGGGCGCCGACCTGCTCTTCCTCGACGTGACGATCCTGGGCCCCGCCCGCGAGACCGGCGGCGACTGCCTCCTCGCCACGTGCGACGATCTGACGCTCCGCCTCACCGCGGCCCACGACCATCCCGCGCTGGCGTACCGCGACAACCTCCGGATGCTGGCGGCCCTGCCCGGCACGCGTCTGCGCGTCGTCGGCCGACTCCTCCCGGACTCCCGGCCCAGCCTCCAACTCCTGGCGGCCGCCCATCCGGCGGATCCCGCCCGGCGCGTCGACCTGGGCCTGGACCGGCTGCAACGTGCCGACCTCCCCTCCGCCCCGCCGCCGCCCGTCGCACAGGTCCCCACCCCTCCCGGTGGTGGAGGCGGGGGCTACCCGCCCCCGCCGCCCCCCTACGGAGGCGGCGGAGACCCGTACGGCGGGGGCGGCGGCCACGGCATGCCCGACCCGCTCGCCGGGATGCCCCCGCTCGCCGACTTCGGCAAGCGGCTCGCGGCCCGGGTCCTGGACGTCCTGATCATCGCCGTCCCGCTCTTCCTCATCCAGCTGGCCGTCGGCGACCGCAACCGCTACACGGTCAAGACGAACGACGGTGAGGACGTCACGGAGGTCATCACCAAGTCGTACAGCGGCAGCGGCCTGGTCATGACGCTGATCTCGATCGCCGCGTACGTCGGCTACGACTGGTGGTTCACCAAGAAGAACGGCCAGACCCTGGGCAAGAAGTGGCTGGGCCTGCGCGTCGCGATGCTCAACGACGGCAGCGTCCCGCAGTCCGGTGCGGCCCTCGGCCGGGCGGCCGTGCTCTGGCTGCCGACGCTCATCTGCTGCTTCTGCCTGTGGCCGATCGCACTCGTGATCTCGATGCTCGTCGACAAGCCCTACAAGCAGGGTCTGCACGACAAGGTGGCCAAGACCGTGGTGGTCCGGGCGACCTGACGGCCCCAGGCGTACGCAGCTCGGCGCGCGGGCGGTCTCCCCACCGGGGAGGCCGCCCGCGCGGCGCTGTGCGCGCCCGGCGAAGGCGAAGGCTCAGTGGTGCACGGGGTGTTCGACGGCCGCGGCGGCCGCCACGTCCCGCGGCACGGTGTCGGGGACCGGCGAGGCGGTCCTCGGGCGGGTCGCCGCGTGCCGCCCGCGCCGGCGAGGGCCGGGGACGGTGAGGGCGACGAGGAGCCCGAGGGCGAGCGCGGCGGCGGAGATGACCGCGACGCCGAGCCCGGTGCTCGTCTGCGAGAGCAGCAGCATGGCGATCGTCGACACGATGACGGTGGCGGACCCGTAGGCGAGCTGTGCGGCAGTCGGACGCGGCATGACGATATCCGTCCTCGAAGCGGGAGGGGGAGTCGGCTCGACCAGGTCTGGCGTCAAGTGACTCTACGACGGTGGATGCCCGAGGGGAACTGTCGGTAAGCGCGACCTAACCCATCTGAACCGCGCCAGCGGAGCACAGGGGGGCGCACAGGGTCATTTCTCCGGGCTGATGCGAGCGCGAGTGGAGGGGGAGGGCGTCCATGAGGCGCAGGCCTTCGAAGGCGTCGCGGGCGTAGCGGACTTCGCCTTCGTAGATTTCGTGGAGGTCTTGTTCGACGTAGGCGCGGGTCAGGGCGGCGCCGCCGAGGATGACGGGGTAGTCGGCCGCCAGCTTGCGCTGGTTGAGCTCTTCGAGGTTCTCCTTCATGATCACCGTCGACTTGACCAGCAGCCCCGACATGCCGATGACATCGGCCCTGTGCTCCTGCGCGGCCTCCAGGATCGCGGAGACCGGCTGCTTGATGCCGATGTTGACGACGTTGTAGCCGTTGTTGGTGAGGATGATGTCGACCAGGTTCTTGCCGATGTCATGGACGTCCCCGCGGACCGTGGCCAGCACGATCGTGCCCTTGCCGTCGGCGTCGCTCTTCTCCATGTGCGGCTCCAGATGAGCCACCGCCGTCTTCATCACCTCAGCCGACTGCAGCACGAACGGCAACTGCATCTGCCCGGAACCGAACAGCTCACCAACGACCTTCATGCCCTCCAGGAGGGTGTCGTTGACGATCTCCAGCGCCGGACGCGTCTCCAACGCCTCGTCGAGGTCGGCTTCCAGGCCGTTCTTCTCGCCGTCGATGATCCGGCGCTGCAACCGCTCGTCCAGCGGCAGCGCGAGGAGCTCCTCGGCCCGGCCGGCCTTCATCGACTTGGTGTTCACACCCTCGAAGAGGGCCATCAGCTTCTGCAGCGGGTCGTAGCCCTCAGCGCGCCGGTCGTAGATCAGGTCGAGGGCCGTGCCGACCTGCTCGTCGTCGAAGCGGGCGATCGGCAGGATCTTGCTCGCGTGCACGATCGCGGAGTCCAGGCCGGCCTTGACGCACTCGTCGAGGAAGACGGAGTTCAGCAGTACGCGGGCGGCCGGGTTGAGGCCGAAGGAGATGTTCGACAGACCCAGCGTCGTCTGAACGTCGGGGTGGCGGCGCTTGAGCTCGCGGATCGACTCGATCGTCGCGATGCCGTCCTTCCGCGATTCCTCCTGACCCGTGCAGATCGTGAACGTCAGGGTGTCGATGAGGATGTCCGACTCGTGGATTCCCCAGTTGCCCGTCAGGTCCTCGATGAGGCGCTCGGCGATGGCGACCTTGTGCTCGACGGTGCGGGCCTGGCCCTCCTCGTCGATGGTCAGCGCGATCAGCGCGGCGGTGTAGCTCGGCGGCAGCGTGAGATGTGTATAAGGGGCAGGTCCTTAGGGTGGTGCGGGGAGTTTGGGTGCTTTTCGGGTGAGAGGTTTGGTTTTATGGTGCGCGGAGGCGTGCGGATGCGCAGGTCGGGGAACCTGGTCGCGGGGGTCGCCGCCGCCGCGTTGCTGGTCGGGGCGGTCGCCGGGTGCGGGTCGGGTACGGGGTCCGGGTCGGGGTCCGGCTCCGGGTCTGGTTCCGGGTCCGGGTCCGGCTCCGGGTCTGGTTCCGGGTCCGGCTCGGGGTTCGGTGCGGGTGGGGGGAGGCCTTCGGCGACCTCGGAGGTGGTGGTGCGGACCAGCCCGATCGCGGACCGGCTCGCGGAGCTGCCGGCGAGGGTGGACGGGCCGAAGGTCGTGGTCGGCAGGGCGGACGCGCCGCGTACCGCGCAGGTGCTGGTGGATCCGAAGTGCGGGCATTGCGCGCAGTTCGAGGAGACCGGTGGCGAGGCTTTGCTGGAGCTCGCGGTGGATGGCCGGGTGAAGATCGAGTACGGGCTGGCGTCGTTCCTGGACCAGGGCGGGGCGAGCGGTTCGGTCAAGGCGGTGAACGCGTTGCGGGCGTCGGCGGAGGCGGGGAAGTTCGCGGAGTACCTCGCGGCGGTCTTCGCGAGTCAGCCGAGGGGGAAGTACACGGACGAGCTGCTGCTGAAGATCGCGGATGTGGTGCCGGGGCTGCGCGGGGAGGACTTCGACGCGGCGGTGGCGGGGAAGCGGTACGGCGGGTGGGTCGCCGAGGCGGAGCGGGGCTTCGAGGCGACGGGCGCGCAGGCGACGCCGTTGGTGTTGGTGGACGGGAAGCCGGTCGGGTCGAGGGACGGGTCGATGTTCGATGCGGCCGCGTTCAAGGAGGCGTTGAAGCGCGTGGGGATCGGGGCGCCGGCCTGAGCCCGGTCTGAGCCCGGTCTGAGTCGCGAGTCCGTCGGGGGGTGTCGGCCTAGGGTTGGGCCATGGTCGAGATTCCCGGGATTCCCGCTCTGCCCGAGGCGTTCGTACGGGCGCAGTTGCGTGACCACGGCGTCGCGGGGCGGGAGTTCGTCGAGGCGCTGCCCGCGCGGGTGGCGTTGTTCCTGGAGCGGTGGGGGCTGCGGGTGACGGGGCCGGGCATGTACGGGGCGGTGGCGCTGGTGCTCCCGGTGGTCCCGCCCCGCGCTCTTCCCCGCGCCGCACTGCGGACCGAGGCGCTGTTCCTCGCCGTCGCGGTCGCCGCGCAGTCGGCCGTTTTCCTGGTGGTGACGGCCTTCGTGGACCGTCCGCGGCCCGCGGTCGGCCACTTGGACGCCGCTCCGCCGACATCGAGCTTCCCCTCCGGGCACGTCGGGGCCTCCCTCGCGCTCTACGGAGGCCTGGCCGTCATCGCCTGGCTGCGCATGCGCGGACCCTGGCGCCTCGCCGTGGCGGGTTGCCTGCTGCTGATCCCGCCGGCCGTCGGGCTGGCCCGGATGTACCGCGGCATGCACTACCCCAGTGACGTGGCCGGCGGCCTGCTCAACGGCGCGGCGACCCTGCTGATCACCGGGTGCGCGCTGCTGTACGGGCGGGGGTCCGGTCCGGAGCCCGACCGTGCGGCCCGGCCCGGCCCGGCGCCCGCCTCCCGCACCGGCGGCCCCGTCCTCGTGGTCCGGCACCCGCACGGCTGCCCGGACGAACTCGCCGACCGGCTGGCCGCCGTGCTCCGTGGCCACGGCCACCGGGACCCGCGGTGGATCCTGACCACCGCCGAACGGCCCTGCGGGGCCCTGGCCGAGGAGATCAGCACGGTCACCCCCGCCCTCGTGGTGGTCTGCGGAGGCGACGGCACCGTACGTGCCTGCGCCGACGTCCTGGCCGGCACCCGTATCCCGCTGGCCGTCGCACCCTGCGGCACCGGGAACCTCCTCGCCCGGAACCTGGGCCTGCCGATGGACCCGGCCGTCGCCCTCGAGGCGTCCCTGGCCGGCGACAGCTTCGGGATCGACGTCGGCCGGGTCCGGGGCGACGGCCTCCCGCCGACGCGGTTCACCGTCATGGCGGGCGCCGGGTTCGACGCCGCGATGGTCCGCGACGCCTCCCCGCGGCTCAAGTCGCGGATGGGGTGGGCCGCGTACGTCCTGTCGGCCCTGCGGCACCTGCGCGACCCCGGTGTGCGGCTCACGGTGCGGATCGACGGGGGCCGCCGGCAGCGGCGCCGGGCCCGCATGGTGGTCATCGGGAACGTCGGAACGCTCCAAGGGGGCCTGCCCCTCCTGCCGTCGGCGCGGCCGGACAGCGGACGACTGGAAGTGGTGCTGTTCGACCCGAGGGGCGCGCCCGGATGGCTCGCCGCCGCCGGATACCTGGCGGCCCGCCTGCTGCGCCACCGCACCCCGACGGGTGTCGGCGGGGCCGGGCCCGGGGCCGTCCGTCCGGCCGGCGACCGTCTTCGGGTCCCAGGCGAGGCCGGTCGCGGCGCAGACGCCGACGAGGAGGAAGGCGGACAGGAAGAGGGCCCAGAAGGGTCTGCGGCTCCGGAAGCCCGAACGGCGGCGGTGCGACACGGGTCCCCTCCCCCGCCCGGCCGGCCGCTGGTCCGCGTCCATCGTGGTGCCCCTCCCCGAAACCTGCCCGCACTTCGGGCCGCACCGCAGTACATCCGATTCCCGCTCCCCGGACAACTGTTCTCCGGGGAGGGGGCTCCGGTGAGCGGACGTCGCGCCACTGCCTCTTCTCGGAGCGAATGGACATGAGCATGTCGCGTGTACAACTGCTGCGATCATCGGGCGGCGCGGGCCTTTCACCGGAATGGGGCATTCCCCTGGCCTTACGGCGAAACTGGCGCATAATCAACTTCATGCGGCTCGAAACAACCCTCTTGCCGCGAATGGTCACGCATGCATGGGGGGCATCGTGCCGATGGGGAAATCCGCCGGCGCCGGTACGTTTCCGGCGACGTCCGTGGAGCTGTCCCGCCTGCTCACCGCCGTACGGCGGGGCCGGGTGCTCACCGTCACCGGAAGGTTCCGGGAGCCCCGGAGCGTGCTGGTGCGGGAGATCGGGGAACGGCTCGCGTCCAACTTCTTCGACGGGGTGGCCGTGGTCACCATGGAGCACCGCTTCGGGGTCCGCGATCTGACGGCCGCCCTGGGCTGCGTACCGGGCATGCCCTTCCTGCCGTGCGGGACGTCGAACGCGGCCTCGTGGCTGGCCGAGCGCGACATGCTGCTCGTCCTCGACGGCTCCGACCACCTCGCGGCCGAGACGCTCGCCTGGCTGCGCGACCTGCTGGCCGTGGCCCCCGGTCTGCGCATCCTGGCCGCCGGGCGCCACCCGCTGGCCTTCGCCCGGGAACGCGTGCACCGGCTCTGACGGACCGTACGCCGACCCCGGCGCGGGTCGGCGTACGTCGGGGCGTCGGGGCCTCGGGGCAGAGGGAGCGGACCACGGGGACCATGTCGAGGTGGGTCAGCTTGAACAACGGGGGGGAGAAGGCGGCCGCGAACTCGGCCGGGTTCTCGTGGAAGCGGCGCGAGATCTGCTCGTACGCCGGGTCGAAGCGCAGCGACAGGTCGGTCGTGAGCATCGTCGGGGCGTGGCTCTTCGACGGGTCGTGCGCGTCGGGCCGTCCGCGGCGTCAGACTTGTATAAGGGACAGGCTCCGCCCGCCGTCGCACCCGCCGCCCCCGCACCCTCCGGCCGCGCCGCCACGGCCACGGCCTCCGCGCGCCACGCCGCCGGCCCCGACGAGGCGGTCACGCTGCTCGCCCTGGCCGCCCGCGACGGCGACCCGGCCGCCGTGGACCGGTTCGTCCGCGCCGTCCAGCGCGATGTGCGCCGGTACGTCTCCTACCTGAGCGGCGACCCGCAGTCCGCCGACGACCTCACCCAGGAGACCCTCCTGCGCGCCCTGGTCAGCCTGCACCGCTTCGAGGGCCGCTCCTCCGCCCGTACGTGGCTGCTGTCCATCGCCCGCCGCACCGTGGTGGACAGCCTGCGCCACAAGGCGGCCCGCCCCAAGATCGCCGACAGAGACGACTGGCAGACCGCGGCCGAGCAGACCCAGCCCCGCGGTCTGCCCGGCTTCGAGGACGGGGTCGCCCTCTCGGAGCTGCTGGCGGAGATCCCCGCCGAGCGGCGCGAGGTCTTCGTCCTCACCCAGCTCCTGGGGCTCCCGTACGCCGAGGCGGCCCTCATGCTCGGCTGCCCGATCGGCACGGTCCGCTCCCGCGTGGCCCGGGCGCGCTCGTCCCTGATCGACCTGCTGACGGACGCCGAGACCCCGCTCGCCGCCGCCTGAAACCCGTGCGGGGGCGGACCGCACGCGGTCCGCCCCTGCACGGGTTCGACGGGAGGGCCGTCAGGCCAGGAGCCTCTCCTTGGCCTTGGCGAACTCCTCCTGGGTGATGTCGCCCTTCTCCTTCAGGGCGGACAGCTTCGCGAGCTCCTCGGCCGGACTGTGGCCGGGGCCGCTGGCGGCCTTCCTCACGTAGTCCTGGAAGGCCTTCTCGTTCTCCTGGGCCTGCTTCACGTCCCGCTTGCCCATGCCGCGGCCGCGGACGATCAGGTAGACGAGGACCCCGATGTACGGGAGCAGGAGCACCAGGACCAGCCATCCCGCCTTGCCCCAGCCGTGCAGGTCGTGGTCGCGGAAGACGTCCGTGATCACCTTGAACAGCAGGAAGAACCACATGACCCACAGGAAGAGCCAGAGCATGGTCCAGAACAGATTGAGCAGCGGATAGTCGTCCACGCGTCACTCCGATCACATAAGGGACAGATCAATTCATACCGCCCCGGTGATGGATCCGCACGCGGAGTAGCCGCCCCGACGGCGGCGACACGGCCCCGGAGCCTGCCCCACCGGGCCCCGGCGGTGTCCGGGAGGGTCTGATGCAGCGTTGGGTGACAGGTTCAGTCACGCGGCCTGAAGAGCCGACGTGGTCATGACGGTCTCGTATTCGACGGGGGTCAGCCGGCCGAGGGCGGCTTGTCTGCGGCGTCGGTGGTAGGTCCGTTCGATCCAGGTCACGATCGCGATCCGCAGTTCCTCGCGGGTGGACCAGGTGCGTCGGTCGAGGACGTTCTTCTGCAGCAGGCTGAAGAAGGACTCCATGGCCGCGTTGTCGCCGGCCGCCCCGACTCTTCCTATCGAGCCGACCATCTGGTGGCGGCCGAGGGCCCGGACGAGTTTCCGGGAGCGAAATTGCGATCCTCTGTCGCTGTGCAGGATGCATCCGGCGACGCTCTGTCGCCGGGCGACGGCGTTGTCCAGGGCGGTCACTGCCAAGCGGGACTTCATCCGGGCGTCGATGGAGTAGCCCACGATGCGGTTGCTGAAGGCGTCCTTGACCGCGCAGAGATACAGCTTGCCCTCGCCGGTGGCGTGTTCGGTGATGTCGGTGAGCCACAGGCGGTTCGGGCCGGTCGCGGTGAAGACGCGGTTCACCAGGTCGTCGTGGACCGGCGGGCCCGCCTTCTTGGCCCGGCCGCGTTTCTTGCCGAACACGCTCCACCACTGGTTGTCCCGGCAGATCCGCCAGGCGGTGCGGTCAGCCATGCCTGCACCCGCGTCGCGGGCCTCGTCGGCCAGGAAGCGGTAGCCGAACTCCGGGTCGTCGCGGTGCGCGGCGAACAGCGCCTGCGCGCGATGGGCCTCCTCGACCTCGGCTGCGGTCACCGGCTCGTCGAGCCAGCGGTAGTAGGGCTGTCTGGCGAGCTTCAGCACCCGGCACGCGACCGTGACGGGCACCCCGTCGCCGGCCAGCTCCTTCACGAGCGGGTAGATCCTTTTCCCGGCAGGTTCGCCTGCGACAGATAGGCCGCCGCCCGCCGCAGGACCTCGTTCTCCTGCTCCAGCAGCTTGATCCGCCGACGCGCTTCCCTCAGTTCCGCGCTCTCCTGGCTGGTCGTCCCGGGCTTCACGCCGTCGTCGATGTCCGCGCGGCGCATCCACTTCCACAACGTCATCGCGTGGACGCCGAAGTCGGCGGCCACCTGCTCGACCGTGACGCCCGGACCGCGGTTCCTCGCGACCCGCACGACGTCCTCGCGGAACTCCTGGGGATAAGGCTTGGGCACAGCGACATCCTTCCCACCTGCCATGCAAGGCAAGCCAGTTCAGATGTCACCCGATCGTGCGGCAGACCCGGCCCGGAGCCGGGGCCGGGGGAGCGGGCCGGTCCGGGCCGGACGCCTCGCGCTCGAGCAGGGCCACGGCGTGCTGCCCGAGCTGCGCGATCAGCGCACCCGGAAGCCACAGGGCCGGAGCGTTCCCCGAGTCCCCGGCGGCCTCGGTGCTCCCGGCGTCCTCGGCGGCCCGCGCGAGCACCTCGGCGGGGGTCGGCCGCGCGGCCGGATCCTTGCGCAGGCAGTCGTGTACGAGGTCGCGCAGTTCGGCCGGTACGCCGCTCAGGTCCGGTTCCGCTTCGGTGACGCGCATCAGGAGCGCCGCGATGCCTCCGGACTGCTCCGGGTCCCCGAACGGCAGCCGTCCGGTGGCGGCGTAGGCGAGCACGGCGCCGAGGCCGAAGACGTCGCAGGCGGGGGTCACGGGCGTGCCGTACACCTGCTCGGGGGCGAGGAAGCCGGGGGAGCCGAGGAGTTCGCCGGTCTGGGTCAGGACGGGATCGCCGGTGGCCTCCAGGGTCCTGGCGATGCCGAAGTCGATGACGCGGGGCCCGTCGACCGTGAGCAGGATGTTGCCGGGCTTCAGGTCCCGGTGGACGAGGCCGGCGCGGTGGATGTCCTGCAGGGCGTACGCGAGTCCCTGGGCCAGGACCCGCAGGGACGCGACCGGCAGCGGCCCGAAGT
Source organism: Streptomyces sp. ICC1 (assembly GCF_003287935.1). Lineage (GTDB taxonomy): Bacteria > Actinomycetota > Actinomycetes > Streptomycetales > Streptomycetaceae > Streptomyces > Streptomyces tritrimontium. The sequence continues at coordinate 8,975,482 of NZ_CP030287.1, read as the reverse complement.
CGCGGCCGACGGCCTGGCGCAGGCTCGGCCCGGCGATGTAGGCGGTGGCCAGCCAGGGGACCTCCGCGTCGGGGTCGGCGTCGAGGACCGGCGCGGTCCAGGCTCCGCCGACGACGCGGGCGGCGGCGGCCTCGCGGCGGAAACGGGCGCGGAAGCCGGGGTGCGCGGCGAGGTGGGGGTGGATCAGCTTCACGGCGGCGGTGTGCCCGGCGGCTCCGGCATCCGCGCCGGGGCCGGGACCGGTGCCAGTGTCGGTGCCCGTGCGCGCGCCGAGGCCGGTGTCCGACTCCCTGCCCGGCTGGTCCGAGCGGCCGAGGAAGACCTGGCCCATGCCGCCGGTGCCGAGGCGCGCGAGCAGCCGGTAGGGACCGATGTGGTCCGGGTCCCGTGGGTGCAGTTGTTCCATGACGGTGTGGTCCTCCCCCTGGGACTCGCCGGAGGACGACAATAGTGCCGCCGCGCGCGGTCCCGGGTGCGGGGGTGCCGTTGCCCGCGGCCGCCCGAACGGGCCGGGACCCGGACGGAGTCCGGGACGCCCCCGAAGCGGTGCGCCCGCAGCCCGCGCCCACCCCGCGGGGGTCGGCCGGCAGACCCCCGCGGAGTGGGCGCGGGCTGCGGGCGCACCCGGGGTACTGGGCGTGGGCGCTCAGGGCCTCGCCGGGTGAGGGCAGCGGGGGCCGGACCTCTTCGCCGGATCCGCTTCCGACGAGCCAGACGCCGATGCAGGCGGCGAGCGCCACGAGCCCGCCGGAGCGGGCTCGGTTCGTGTCCATCACGGGCCCCCTCGCCGTCGCGCCTTCGAACGCTGTGTGGTGACTGGCCGTCGCCCGGCCCCGCGAACGGGGGGGACCTCGCGGGGCGGGCGACGGGGGACGGTACCGGTCGGACCGCGGCCGGAGCCGCGGTGGGCGTCCGTCAGCTCCGCGTGCCGCTCGCCCGGCGACGCAGGAGCCAGATACCGCCGGCGGCGGTCGCGGCCAGCACTGCCGCTCCCGCCGCGATCTTGGCGGGGTCGGCGGTGGTGGTCGTGCCACCGCCCACCCCGGTACGCACGTGGCCCTGGGGGCCGCGGTCGTGTTCGGTGACGATCAGGTCGCCGGTGGCGAACTTGCCGTTCGCGCAGGTGGCGCCGATGCCGTAGGTCCCGGGAGGGGTGCCGCGGGAGACCTGGAACTGCCCCACGACCACCTCCTTGCGGGTCCCCGGGGTCAGTTTGAAGCGGCCGCCACCGACGGTGGTGGCATCGCCCTCGGCGTGGCTCGCGCGGCCGCAGGCGCTGGTGTTCACCGTGACGGTGGTGCCGGGGGAGGCGGACTTGGGCCAGACCTCCAGCGGGGCGAAGTCCCCGGCCGCGAAACCCGCCACGCCCAGCTCCGCGGCGGCGACCGCGCCGGCCACCGGGCCGGTGAACGCGGCAGCGGTCAGCGCGGTGGCGGTGAGCACGTGGGCGGTGCGTCGGCGCATTGGAGGTCTCCTGTGGACACGGGGTCGTGTTCCCGAGATAACCGGGGGTGGCGGCTGCGCGCCTGCTGATGCGCTGTCAGATGTGGCCCGGAGTGCCCGTCGGCACACCGTTTCCGCAGGTCGGAGGCGACGAGGGGCCATCCGTGGACCCCCACCCCGTCCGGGTGACGGCGGCCCTCCTCGGGGCGCCTCAACCCTCCCCGGCCCTCGCCGGGGGGTGCCCCGGGCCGGGGGCGAACGCCCTGGGCTCAACGTGCGTGCGACGTTGCTGCGTGGCTGCATGGACATGGCCGCGGCCGGACAGACCAGCGGCGCGCAGGCCCTGGCTGCAGCAGTGTGGGACACGACCGTCCGCGGGTTCGTGCGGGCCACGCCCTCGTTGCAGACCAGCAGGGGCCGCTTCGCATACAGGGAGCTGCTTGAGGGGCTGCCGAAGGCAGAAGAACAGGAGATGGTCCGCAGGCGGACACCGCCCGACGCGGAGCGGCGGGCCGCTTCCCGGCTTGCGGGCGCAGCTCTGCCGCTGCACCAACTGTGACATGGTGCGTGCGCGCGCGCAACTAATTCGGAGGTGGGTTCCCCCGGGGACCCGCCCGGCCCCGGAAACGCCGGATGCCCGGCCTCCGGGAAGGAGGCCGGGCATCCGGTGCGGTGCGATGGCGCGTGGCGGGTGGTGGGTGGTACGGGTCGGGTCGGGTGCTCGGCCGGTGCCCGGCGGTGCCCGGCGGTGCCCGGCGGGGCCGGCGGTGCTCAGCGAGTGCTCGGCGGGTGCTCGGCGGGCCGCGGGGGCCGGCGGGTCAGGCCGGCGCCACCCCGGGCATCCCCGCCGCCGTACGCCTGCTGGCGTCGCGCTCGGCCGCGAACACGTCCTCCAGCCGGAACAGCTGCGCCCGCCCGGCCTTGCCCGCCGCCGTCAGCCGCCCGAGCTGGACCCACTTGCGGATCGTGGAGGGCGCGACCCCGGCCTCGTGGGCGGCCAGCGGACCCGGGATCAGCGTGGGGAGCGGGGAGAACCGGGCGAGGGGGGCCTGAGGGGCCGGCGCGGGGAGCGCAGGGAGCGGAGGGGTCACTGGGCGTTGCCTTCCATCGCGGAGTCGAGTTCCTCGGTGCGGCAGCCCGAGTCGGACGCCAGTACGGCCCACTCGCCCTCGGGCCACAGGTGGCGGTAGGCCGGATCGTCGTGGCAGCCGCACTCCTCGCCGGTGCAGCGGCAGGCCGGGTTGACGCACAGCACGGCCCGGCGGTCGGGGAAGGCGCGCAGGGACACGGAGTCGCACCACGGGCAGCGGCCGGACACCCGCACCACCTGCTCGGTGTCCCCGAGCGCGCGGGCGCAGCGGCGCGCCATGCGCCGCAGCTCGTCCCGCACGTGCCGGGCGAGGTCCGGATGGGCCGCGATCTCGTCCAGCAGGGCCGCGAGCCGGCGCAGCCGTACGGGCACCAGGGCGCGGCGGGGCCGCAGGATCCCGAGCCGGGCGCACACGGCCTCCTCCAGCTCGACCACCCCGTCGGTGATGTCGCGGATGGCGTCGGAGACGTACAGGCGCAGGGGCGCGGCGCTGTGACCGGGGGCGGACAGGCCGTGGCGCTGCTGGACGGCCAGCGCCTCGCGCCGCTCCTCGCGTACGAGCGCGTCGTCGCGCGGGGTGCGGGGGGAGGGGGCCGTCCGGGACCCCGGCCCTGCCGACGCCGGGGGCGCCGGTGCCCTTGACCCGTCCCTTGTACACCTCTCCGAGCCCACGAGACCTGGCACGAACTCGGATGGCTTCTTTTTCAGATGACAGTGTGGGGACATGGGCATGTCATGACGAGGACTGTAACGCGGCCGGATGTGAGGGGAGTTGGGGTGGGGGTGCGTGCGGTGCAGAGTGGGCCCAAAGTCCTCTTTTGGGAGGTGGCGGGCGTCGCGTACGCTGGAGGAGCAGAAGGGGAGTAGCTCTTCGCCGGAACGTCGACATACTGCTGGGTCACACCAGCCGGCGCCCGGAGGCAGGCCGCGCGTTCGTGTGCGGGGTCGGCCAGCGAGACCTTCGGCCGCAGTGTCCTGTGCGTACGTGCATTCAGTCGTGCCGTGTACGTGTACTAGCTCAGGGCGCCGCCGAGCCGAAGCGACCCCTGATCCACATCCGGTCTTGGTCTCGCACTCTCGGTCTCGATGGCGTCCTGCCCGACCGATAGAGGTTCCGCTCCGTGTTCAGCTTCACCGTGATGGCGATCGCCTTCGGCGTCGTCTTCCTCGCCGAGCTCCCCGACAAGACGGCCCTGGCGGGTCTGATGCTCGGCACCCGCTACCGCGCCTCGTACGTCTTCGTGGGTGTCGCAGCGGCCTTCGCCGTGCACGTGGCCCTCGCCATCGCGGCCGGCAGCGTCCTCACCCTGCTTCCGCACCGGCTGGTGCAGGCCGTCGTGGGCGTGCTGTTCCTGGCGGGCGCGGCGATGCTGCTCCTGAAGAAGAGCGACGGGGAGGAAGAGGTCAAGCCGCCTGCCGACCAGTCCTTCTGGAAGGTCTCGGGGGCGGGCTTCATGCTGATCCTGGTCGCCGAGTTCGGTGACCTGACGCAGATCATGACCGCGAACCTCGCCGCGCGGTACGACGACCCCGTCTCGGTCGGCATCGGAGCGGTGCTCGCCCTGTGGGCCGTGGCCGGCATCGGGATCCTGGGCGGGCGGACGCTGATGAAGTACGTGCCGCTGAGCCTGATCACGAAGATCGCGGCGGGGGTGATGGGGGCGCTGGCGGTGTTCTCGCTGTATGAGGCCGTCGCGGGGTAGGACGGGCGGGTGTGGGCGTGGGTGTGGGTGCGGGTGCCCGACCGGGCCTGACGGGGGCGCGAACGATCGCTACGCGCTTCTCGTCGTTGGCGGCCTCGCGTGTGCGGGTGGCCGCCTCCGTTCCCGATCGACTTCGTCGCTCGGACAACCGGCCGGGCAGCGTCTGCGGCCACGCCTTCGACCCGCTGCGCCGGTGGAGCCGGCTTCGGGTGGTCCAGGTCGACTGGGAGCGGGCACGTCGGCTGAGGTCCGTGATCCCGTCGCCTGTCCCTGGGTGCTGGACGGCGGGCGGTGTCAGTGGGCTGTCCCTTATAAGCCGACTCCCGTTGAGCCTGCCGTCGGGCCGGGGGCGGGGATCCTGCGGCGGCAGGCTCAACGGGAGTCGGCCGCGCGGACGTACGCGCGCTCCCTGCCCATCGTCCCGGTGCGTGCCAGGGGCCTGACCATCGAGGGCGCGGACGGGCGGCGCTACCTCGACTGCCTCTCCGGCGCAGGCACCCTCGCCCTCGGCCACAACCACCCCGTCGTGCTCGAAGCCATCCGCGGGGTCCTCGACTCCGGGGCCCCGCTGCACGTCCTGGACCTCGCGACACCGGTCAAGGACGCCTTCACCACGGAGCTGTTCGCCAACCTGCCGGCGGAGCTCGCCGCCGACGCCCGCATCCAGTTCTGCGGGCCGGCCGGGACGGACGCGGTGGAGGCGGCGCTCACCCTGGTCCGCACCGCCACCGGACGGCCGGGGCTGCTCGCCTTCACCGGGGCCTACCACGGCATGACCGCGGGGGCGTTGGCGGCCTCGGGCGGGGCGCCGGACGTACGGGTGACCCGGCTGCCGTACCCGCAGGACTACCGCTGCCCGTTCGGGGTCGGCGGGGCCGAGGGCGCGGAGATGTCGGCCCGCTGGACGCAGAGCCTGCTGGACGACCCCAAGGGCGGGGTGGCCGCGCCGGCCGGGATGATCGTCGAACCGGTCCAGGGCGAGGGCGGGGTCCACCCCTCCCCGGACGCCTGGCTGCGCAGGATGCGGGAGATCACGGCGGCGCGGGGGATCCCGCTGATCGCCGACGAGGTCCAGACGGGGGTCGGGCGGACCGGAGCGTTCTGGGGCGTCGACCACGCCGGGGTCGTACCCGATGTGATGGTGCTGTCCAAAGCCATCGGCGGCAGCCTGCCGCTCGCGGTCATCGTGTACCGGGCGGAGCTGGACCAGTGGGCCCCCGGAGCCCACGCGGGGACCTTCCGCGGCAACCAGCTGGCCATGGCGGCGGGCACCGCGACGCTCGCCTACGTCCGGCGCAACGGCCTCGCGGACCGTGCGCGGACCCTGGGCGCGCGGATGCTGGCCTCCCTGCGGGGCCTGATCCCGGCCCACCCGTGCGTGGGGGACGTACGGGGCCGCGGGCTGATGATCGGCGTCGAACTGATCGACCCCGACACCGGGGGAGCCGCGCCCGCCCTCGCGGTGGCCGTCCGCCAGGCATGCCTGGACCGCGGCCTGATCGTCGAACTCGGGGGCCGCCACTCCAGCGTCGTCCGCCTCCTCCCTCCGCTGACCCTGACCGACGAACAGTCCGCGGCCGTCCTCGACCGCCTCGCCGACGCCATCCCTGCCGCCGCCACCCGCCGCTAAGGACCCCCGATGCCCGACGCCTGTCCCCCCGGCACCCCTCGCCCCCACGCTGCGGTACGGGGACTCGGGCGCCGAGGTGGAGAAGCTCCAGCGCCTGCTGGCCGCGCGGGGCGTGTACTCGGGCAAGTTCGACGGCAAGTACGGCACGCGCACGGAGAACGCGGTGTCGACGTTCCAGTGGCAGAACGACATCGAGGGCGACGACTGGGGCGTCTACGGTCCGGCGACCCGGCGCGCATTGGAGGGATAGAACACACCCCCGGTGGTGGCGCGGACCCCTCACGGCTTTGTATCCTTCAGGAACAAAGTGGTTCCGTCCTCATTCCCTGACCGGTGGACGGAACCACTTGTTCTCTTTTCCCGCCCCGTCTGGAGCCCCGCCGATGCCGGCCAGCACCACCACCCCCGCCGTCCTGACCGCCAAGGCCCTGCTCCTGGACATGGACGGCACCATCGTCAACTCCGACGCGGTGGTCGAACGCTGCTGGCGCGACTGGGCCGTCTCCCACGGCCTGGACCCGCAGGAGGCCCTCAAGGTGGTCCACGGCCGCCAGGGCTACGCCACGATGGCGATCCTCCTGCCGGACCGCCCGGTCGAGGAGAACCACGCCGAGAACGCGGTGATGCTGGCCCGCGAGACCGCCGACACCGACGGTGTGGTCCCGGTCGGCGGCGCCCCGGAGTTCATGGCCTCCATCAGCAACCTCCCGCACGCCCTGGTCACCTCCGCGGACAAGGCGCTGGCCACGGCCCGGATGACCGCCGCGGCCCTGCCGATGCCGGAGGTCCAGGTGACCGCCGAGTCCGTCAAGGCCAGCAAGCCCCACCCCGAGGGCTTCCTGATGGGCGCGGCCGCGCTCGGCGTGGACCCGGCCGACTGCATCGTCTTCGAGGACTCGGCCGCCGGCATCGCCGCGGGCCGGGCCGCGGGCATGCGCGTCATTGGCGTCGGCCCCCGCGCCGCCGCCCACGCCCCCACCGCCCACGTCCTGGACCTGACGGCCGTCGACGTCACCGCCTCCCCCGACGGCTCCATCACCCTGACGCTCCAGAGCGCCTGACTCACACGACGCAGAACTCGTTGCCCTCGGGATCCTGCAGCACGACGGCGTAGAAGCCCTCGGGCTCGTCCATGACGCGCAGCACCGTCGCGCCCGCCCCGGTGAGCGCCGCGACCTTCTCGTCGACCCTCCGGGTCCGCACCTCGACCGCGACACCGCGCCCGCCTCCGACCTTCAGGTCGAGGTGCACCCGGTTCTTCCCGCTCTTCGCCTCCGGAACCTGCTGGAACCACACCCTCGGCCCCCGCCCCGCCGGATCCACGATCGACCTGTCCATTTTACACTTCTCACGCTGCCGACGATCCTCTCCCCTGACCCGGACGGCCACCCCCGCCAATGCCGCGTCAGGACTCCGGGCTCCCGTTTTTCGGACTTCCCCCGCCATGCTGCTCTCCCCCGTCGCCTTGACCTTGCCGAGCTTGATGGGATTGCCGAGCTCGTTGGGATGGGTGGACCTGGTGGGCCTACGCGCTGCCCTCAGCCGGACTGCTCTCGGCCGCGCTGCCTTCGGCCGCAGCACCCTCGGCCGCACCGCCCTCGGCCGGCCCACGCGCGTCGCTGCGGTTCCACGTCAAAGTGACCGAGAAATTGGCCACCGTCGCCGTGCTGGCGATGACGACGCCCGCCTCCGCGGACAGCGACACCCCGAACTCGAGGGTTATCTCGTCCGGCGCGTGGGCCAGCTCCCGGAACCTGCCCACGAAGCTGTCCGCCACGGGCCGCACCGTGTCCAGCATCGCGTCGAGCGACTGCCGGGCCCTCGCTATGGGGCGGTCGCCCCGTCCCACCCGGACGAGGCTCTCGTCCACCTCGTGGATCTGCACCCGGACGAACGTGTCGCCGCCCTCGCCCACGGGTACCTCGACTGTGCGCACCAGACGGTCACTCATGACGTCCTCCAGCACTCTGGGAACCACTTGTCCCCCGTGCGGCGGTCGGGCCGCGATCGGGGCCCCACCCTATTCAGTTGTGGAGTACTTTTCTAGAAGATAGTTCTACTTTTGATTACACTAGGCTGTCCGGCATGACGCCAACGAAATCAAGCCATGGCTCCTAAGCAGCAGCGCGGGGAGGCCACCGTCGACCGCCTCCTGACCTCCGCCCTGCACGTGTACAGCACATCCGGCCAGCAGGGATTCACCGTGAGCGCGGTCACCGCGGCCAGTGGCGTCAGCCTGGGCAGCCTCTACCACCACTTCGGCAGCTTCGACGGCCTCGCCGCCGCGCTGTACACCCGCTGCATGCAGCAGCTGTGCGACCAGGTGGCCACCGCCCTGACCCGCAGCCGTACCCCCCGCACCGGGGTGCGCGCACTCGTCACGGCCTACCTGCGCTTCACCCAGGAGCGACCGGACGCCGCGCTGTTCATCCACGCCTCCGCCTGCTCCGGCCACCTCACCGCCCACGCCGACCAGATCAGCGCGGCCAAGGCTCCCATGGCCGAAGCCATCGCCCGCTGGTTGCAGCCGCGGATCGAAGCAGGGGAGGTCGCGCCCCTGCCCGGGTTCCTGATCGAGATGCTGGTGATCGGGCCCGTGGTCGAGACCGCGCGGCGCTGGCTGGCCGATCCCGAGGACATCGATCTCGCCCAGGCCGCACGGATCCTGCCCGACCGCATCTGGCGGGCGCTGCAACCGTAGTGGCCCCACGGTCCCCCGGGCCTTGCCCACCTCGCCCAGTCGCTCCTCGACCACCCCCAGCGCGACCACCACGACCTCTCCGCCCTGCGCCTGGTCGTCACCGGCGCCGCCGTGGTCCCGCTCCAGCTCGTCGAACGCCTCCGTGGCGAGCTCCACATCGCCACCGTCCTCACCGCGTACGGGCTCTCCGAGGCCAGCGGCATCGTCACCATGTGCCGGCGCGGAGACCCGGCGGAAACCATCGCCGCCACGTCCGGGCGGGCCATCCCCGGTACGGAGCTGCGCATCGCCGGGGCCGACGGGCAGCCGCTGCCGGCCGGAGAGGCCGGGGAGGTCTGGGTACGCGGCCACAACGTCATGCAGGGCTACTTCGAGGACCCGGCCGAGACCGCCGAGGCCATCACCCCCGAGGGCTGGCTGCGCACCGGTGACGTCGGGGTCCTAGACGCCGCCGGGAACCTGCGCATCACCGACCGGATCAAGGACATGTTCATCGTCGGCGGATTCAACGCCTACCCGGCCGAGATCGAGCAACTCCTCGGCCTGCACCCGGACATCGCAGACGTCGCCGTGGTCGGCATCCCCGACCCGCGGCTGGGCGAGGTGGGCAAGGCGTACGCGGTACGCCGCCCGGGAGCGCTGCTCACCCGCGACGACCTGATCGCCTGGTCGCGCCGGGAGATGGCCAACTACAAGGTGCCGCGCGAGGTGGAGTTCGTCACCGAGCTCCCGCGCAACGCGAGCGGCAAGGTCCTCAAACGCGAACTCCGGGCCCGCTGAGGCGGGGACCGGCCGGACCGGACGGACCGGCCGAACCCGCCGAACCGGCGGGACCGGACGTCGACATGTCCGTGCTGCGCCCGGACGGTCAGCGGTAGGAGCCCTCGACCCGTTCGTTGCCACGACGGCGGGCTTCGACGATCAGGCCCACCTGAGCATCCCGCCCGGCCGCCACGCCGCCCTGCGCGCTCGGAGCCCCTCAACCTGGGGGCGGCCCGCAGCCCTTGCAGGTGCCGGGGGCCGGGCTCCGGAAGGCCTTCTCGCACGTCGGGCAGATGTGGAAGGGGTCCGGCGGTACGAAGACGGGAGCGCGGGGGAGCGGTACCAGCGGCGGCGGCAGCTGGGCCGCGAGGCGATGGGCGATGAGCCCGGCCGGATTGCGGAGGGGGTGCGGCAGGTCGCCCGTCAGGGCGCCGACCAGCGCGTCCACCCCGGCCCCGCGCTCCAGCCAGGCCTCGACCCCGCCCGCGAGGTACCGGATGTCCCGCTCCCCGAGCAACAGCCGCGCGTCGATCCGCCGCAACTCGGCCAGCACCTCACGGGCGAGCCGCCGCCGCCCGGAGCCTGGTGGGGCTTTCGGCAGTACGCGCCGCTGCTGCCAGCGGCCACCGCGCAACCGTGGTGTGGAGCGCGTCGCCGGCGCCGGATGTGTATAACGGCCAGCCCCCCGGCTCGACCCCTCACTCCACGACACCCCTTGGACGGAAGGTTTGATTCCGCATGCCCTTTGAAGATGAGCTCGGCGAAGCCCTCAGGCACGCGGGAGACGGCTTCAGCGCCGACGGCCTCGACCTCGTCGCCGCCGGCGAGCGGCGCGGGCGGCGGATGGTGGTCCGGCGGCGGGCCGCCGTGGCCGGCGGATCGGCGCTCGCCCTCGCGGTGATCGGCACGGTCGGCGTCTACACGGGCGGGCTGTTCGGCCCGGGCGGCGGCGGCCCCGCGGTCGTGGCGGCCGCCCCGGAGCCGCCGGTTCCGACACCGGCGCCGTCGACGGACGGCGAAGGGCGGGGAGGCCCGCGCGTCGGCTCCGGGGCCGTCTCCGCGGAGCAGCTCATCGAGGTGTTCAAGGAGTTGCTGCCGCAGGGCAAGCTCACCCTCGCCACGGCGCGGGGCACCGACGACGAGCTCGGCCCGATGGTGAGCGGGGTCTTCGACGACGGCAAGGGCAAGGGCGCCATCGGCCTCAGCCTCAACCGGACGGACCCGAAGGGCCGGGGGGCCGACGGCATGGTGACCTGCCCCTCCAAGACGACGGTGAACTACGAGAACTGCGTCTCCGAGACGCTCGCGGACGGTTCGCGCCTCATGCTCTTCCAGGGCTACGAGTACTCCGACCGCAGGGTGGACACGAAGCGCTGGCGGGCCACGGTGGTGACCCCGCAGGGGTTCCTCCTCGACGCCCAGGAGCACAACGCGCCGACCGAGAAGGGCTCGGCCACCACCCGGCCCACGCCGCCGCTGACGCTCGACCAGCTGCGGGCGCTCGTGACCTCCCCGCTGTGGCACCCGGCCCTGGACGACCTGCCGTCCGCCCCCACGGAGCCGCCGGCCGAGCCCGTGCGGTCGGGGACGGAGGCGCTGGACATCCTGGGCGAGCTGGTGGCCGGCTACGGGATCCCGGTCGTCGGCAAGGACGACGACGGGGCCGACCTGGGCTACGTGGTGCTCGACGAGGGCAAGGGCAAATCGCTGGTCAGCCTTCAGATCCAGCCGGATAACCCGGGCCACCCGGGGACGTGGGCGGACCTGTTCACGACCGCCGATACGCTGCCGGACGGATCGAAGCTCCTGACCCGGAAGCAGCCGGGGGAGAAGGGCGGGGCCGGCGTGGTCTGGTGGAGCGTGGAGGTGCTGCGGCCGAACGGCACCCGGCTGATCGTCTCCGCGTTCAACTCCCCGACCCAGTCGGCGGCGGCGACGCGCAAGCTGCCGGCGCTGACGATGGAGCAGCTGCAGGAGATCGCGACGAGCCCGAAGTGGCCGGGGTTCGGGCAGTAGCCCCTGCCCCGCCCGTAGAACAGCAGCCGGAAGTCGGGGCTGGACCGGAAGGGGTCGAGGCCGGGCACCGACGATGGACCGTCGTGAGCAGATCCCGTTTCGCCTCCGTACTCCCCGACCTCGCCCCCTTCCGGTCCAGCCCCGACTTCCGGCTGCTGTTCTACCAGGGCACGGTCACCTTCTTCGGCTCGTTCATGGCCATGATCGCGCTCCCGCTCCAGATCAAGCACCTGACGGACTCACCGCTCGCGGTCGGTGCGATGGGAGCGGTGGAGCTGGTCCCGCTGGTGGTCTGCGGCCTGTACGGGGGCGCCCTCGCCGACTCCGTCGACCGGCGGCGGATGATCCTGCTGACCGAGGCCGGACTCGGGGTGCTCGCCCTCGTGCTCCTGGTGAACTCGGCCCTGCCCGATCCGCTGCTGTGGCCGCTGTACGTGGTCGCGGCCGGCGTGTCCGCGCTGACCGGGCTCCAGCGGCCCGCCCTGGACTCGCTGATGGCGCGGATCGTGCCGCACGACCAGCTGACCGCCGCCGCCGCGCTCAACGGGCTGCGCTACCAGTTCGGGGCCATCGCGGGCCCGGCGCTGGCCGGGCTGATCGTCGCGTTCGCCGGATACGCCTCGGCGTACGCGCTCACCGTCGCGGGGTTCCTCGTATCGGTACTGCTGTGCCTGCGGCTGCGACCGGCTCCGCCAGTCCGGGGCGCCGAACCCCCCTCGCTGCGCGCCATCGCCGAGGGGGCGCGGTACGCGTGGAGCCGCCCGGTGCTGCTCGGAACGTACGCCGTGGACCTGGCGGCGATGCTCTTCGCGTTCCCGAACGCGATCTTCCCCTTCCTCGCGGACGAGCTCGACGCGGTGTGGGCCCTGGGCCTGATGTACGCGGCGGGCGCCGTGGGCTCGATGGCGCTCGGGCTGACCAGCGGCTGGGTGTCGCGGGTACGCCGGCACGGGCTGCTGGTGGTCTGCGGGGCGGGCGTCTGGGGTCTGGCGGTGGCGGCCGCGGGCTGGTCCGGCCACATCTGGATCGTGCTGCTGTGCCTCGCGGTGGCCGGTGCCGGCGACATGCTGAGCGGGCTGGGGCGCGCCACGATCTGGAACCAGACGATCCCCGAGGAGCTGCGCGGGCGGCTGGCGGGCATCGAGGTGCTCTCGTACAGCGTCGGCCCCCAGCTCGGCCAGGTCCGGGCGGGCACGATGGCCGGTTGGACCGGCACCCGCACGGCCCTGTGGAGCGGCGGCCTGGCCTGCGTGGCCTCGGTGGCACTGCTGGCCGCGCTGCTGCCGAAGCTGATCTCCTACGACGCGGACACGGACGAGGACGCGCTGCGCCGCCGGGCCGCGAAGGAAGCGGAGCCGAGCGGGGCGGAGCCGAGCGGGGCGGCGGCCTGACGGGGAGGCGGCCTGACGGGGAGGCGGCCTGACGGGGCGGGTCCGGACTCTACACAGGGTAGATCGTCGGCAGCGTCAGATTGGTATAAGGGACAGGGGTATGGCTGAGATATGTCACCTGTGAGGGGACACAAGACACGCCGAACGTCAACGAGCGTGACACTTGTGTCACCCTTGTTGACATACTGATCTCCGCAGATCAACGGAGTGGAGAGCAGCCTCGTGTCATCAGAGCCACAGCGCCGCCGGGGCAATCCGGTAGGGACTCCGCGTCCCGATCTGCCGGTGGACGACGCGATCTCCGCGTGGAGTCAGCCCCTGGCTCCGGTCAAGGATCTGGACAGCCTTGCGAAGCGGTACCCGACGCGGAAGCTGACCCTGGACGGCGAGCGCAAGCCGCTGGAGTTCTACGGGACCGAGAACCAGCCGAATGCGTTCTCGATGGACAGCCTCGAGTTCTTCCTCGTGATCGCCCAGTACTTCCGGGAAGCGCTGCCCCTGAGGTTGATCCTGCTGCTCATCGCCTGTCAGCGAGCGGGGGGGCGGATTCCGCTCACGCAGGAGGAGATGGCTACCATCCTGGATGTCAGCCGGACGAAGACGTCGGAAGCTCTGCACACGGTGATGTCTCATGGGATCGTCTTCAAGGTGCGGCGGGGTGTGTATCAGTTCAACCCGCCCTACAGTTACCGGGTGGCGGAGTTCATCCCGGGTACCGAGATGACGGGTGAGTTCGTGAAGGTGGAGCAGCACGGCACCATTTCGCAGATTCGTAGCGATACGAGCCTGCCGGACCTGGTGCGCTTCCCTTCGCTGGACCACATGAGGCAGGCCATCGCGGAACTGCGGGCCGAACGGGCAAGAGAGCGCGCTGCGCGTCGGGTGAGCCGGACGAAGCGCACGGGAGAAGGGACGGCTCAGTGAGCACCTTGCGATTCGCTGCGGTCAACGCCGACGGGCTTCTCTCGGACCTCGACCTTCCGCCGGCGGCCTACCGGGTACTGCTGAAGCTGCGTTCGCTCAGTGAGCCGGGCGGGCGGATCCTCATCGACCAGGCGACGGTCGGCGGGATGCTGGACCTGAGCCGGCCGAGCGTGAACGCCGCGCTGCGGAGCCTGGAGCTGGCGAAGCTGGTCCGGAAGATCCGCAACGGCGTCTACCAGATCAACCCGATGCTGGCCGGCTACACGTCCTTCGAGGACGCGGTGGCGGCCGTGAACGAGATGGACGCGGACGAGCGGCTGGACGCGCGGGGCTATGTCGCCAGCTACCACCGGGCGGTGGCGGCGTATCAGGACCAGCTGGCCGAACAGCGCAAGAAGAGGGCGGCCCAGGCCGTGGCGAAGAAGGCCGCGGAGTCGAAGCGGCGTAGGGCGCTGCACGCGGTGGGGTGATGGCCTGCCGCTGGAAGGGCTTCTGAGGGGTGCTCAGGGGCTTGTGAGGGCCTCGGGGGTATCCCGGGGCCCTCACAAGCCCCTGACTTAAGGACGCTGTAAGAGGGAGCTCAGGAACGGCCCCGCGAAGGCCGCTTCGGGGCCACGCCGTCGCGGATCCGTGGTTCGGGGCGGCCCGGACGGCGACGTGGCCCCTGGGTGACGGGGGGGCGCTCCGCGAGTGGAGCGGAGGGCCGATCGTTTGGAGGGGCCCCAGGTCAGAGGGGGTGGGGCCCGGCTTTTATGCTCGCGGGATGAAGACGAGAACAGCTCTGACGGTGGGCGCGGCCCTGGTTTTGGCGTTGGCCACCGCCTGTTCGGGGGACACGGACGGCGCCCGCGACACGTCGGCGGCCGCCTCCGCGCCTGAGTCCGCCTCCGCCTCCGCTTCCCCCTCCGCCTCGGCGACCGCGGCGCCGGAAGCTCCGGTCGCGGGCCGGGACCTCGCCGAGCTGGACGCGTCCATGGTTCAGGGGGCCTGGTGGAGCTGGGCGTCCGCGCCGCGCGCGGGCAATCCCGTCCTCGACCCGGACGGCCGTTTCTGCGGCGGCCCCCGCCAGCCCTCCGGCATGACCCTCCTCGCCGGCACCACCGGCGGCGCGGTCCACCGGACGTGCACCGTCCGTGCCGGGTACCCGCTCGTGTTCCCGCTGGTCAACCGGATGGGGCAGACAGAGGCGGACTGCACGCAGTTCATGGCGGAGGCCGAGGGCAGCGCGACGCTCGACGGCAAGGAGGTCGCCCACCAGCGGTACGAGGCGACCGATTTCCACTTCCTCGCGAGCGAGGACAATCCGTTCACCGGCGACGCCGGCCGGTACGAGGCCAAGGGCTGCGGCCTGTGGGTCCTCCTCCCGCCGCTTGCCGAAGGCCCCCACACCCTCACCATCCGCGGTGAATCAGGCGACTTCACCACGGCCGCCGACTACGACCTGCGCACCGGCTGAGACCAGCCGGTGCGCAGCCCCCGGCCCGGCGGCCGCCCCCGGATCGGGCGTCGCGGGATCAGGCGTGCAGTGCCGTCAGCCCGGCCGCCGAACGGGCCTGGGCCTCCAGGGAGTCCAAGGCGCGCACGGCCTCCGCGGCCGCCTGCGGGTCGGTCGCGGCCAGGCCGCTTTCCGCGAACTCGTCCTCGTCGAGGCGCAGTACGGACGTACCGTCGGCCGACACCCACAGGTCCAGGTCCAGGTCCTCGATCAGGATCCTGCCGTCCTCGACCACCGCCGGGCGCGTGACGTCGCAGTACCAGCCCTTGAGGACGCCCTCGCCGGTCCGCACCTCCTTCACCGCGTACCAGCGGTCGCGCCAGAAGTGCTCGGTGAACACGTCGCCCGGCTCGAAGCGCACGAACCCGAAGTCCCGTACGCCCTCGGCCGCCCAGGGGGCCCGTACGGTGATCCGCGTACCCGTGTCGGCGACCAGCTCCGCCGGGTAGCTGATCTTGGTGCGGCCCGCCTTGGTGAGGGTGACGGTCAGGGTGGGGGCGGGAGGGACTGGAGCCCGCGCACCCGGGTGCGGGCCGTCGAGGCCCTGCCGGACGGCCGGGTCCTGGCCGCACTGGACTGCGTACTTGCCGAGGCGTGGCTGCCGTTGGGCGAACGGAAGTGGGCCGTCGAGGACGAGCAGGGCGGCGCCGGTCAGCCCGCGTACGAGTACGGGGGCCCCGCCGTGCCGGGCGCGCAGGGCCCGCAGGGTCGCGGCGGACCAGCGGGGCCGGCCGGGTGCGGCGTGCCCCTTCGTCGCACGGGGGCGGGCGCCCACGAAGCCGCGTACCAGGACGGGCAGGGTGTGGGTGGCGGCGAACCGGACGCTCGCGGCCCGGGCGGTACGGGCGGCACGCCCCGCCCGGTCCGCCGGGGAGGCGGAGGAGGCGGAGGTCGCGGAGGAAGCCGGGGAGGCCGGCGAGGCCGGGGCGGTCATCCGGCGGCCGCCTCGGCGCCGGGGGCGCCCAGCGCCCCGGGAGCGGCCTCGTGGACCGTGCTCATCCGTGTACCTCCGCGCAGCCGGGATTCGACGGTCGGTGATGTCGCGCTCACCGTACGTCGAGCGCCCCGGGTCCGCGCTCCGAGGACGGCGCACCCCTACGGGCCGGGCGCGGCTCCGGATGCCGGGTCGAGGTCGACGAGCAGGGCGGCGGTGTCCAGGCCTGCGGCGAGGTAGGCCGTGAAGGCCCCGTTGCCCAGGGCCCAGGCCGAGCGCTTGCGCCGGACGAGGCCGATGGCCGCGTCGGGCGTGAGTCCGCCGTCGATCAGGCACTGGGCGACGACGAGCCCGGAGCGGTTGTAGCCGCAATGGCAGCGGACCAGGATCGTCCGTCCGGAGTCGAGGGCGGCACGGGCCGCACCGGCGAGCCGTTGGACGGTGCGCAGCTGCGCACCCGTGAGCGGGCCGTCGGGCACCTCCCCGACCAGGTGCTCCACCCCCGCGTCGGGACCGTGGCCCGGGCGGGTGAAGAGGCTGATGACCAGGTCGAACTCGGAGCCGGCCACGACCGGCCACGGTTCCCCGGCCGGGTCGGTCCAGTGATGGCCGCCCATCCACAGGCCGGGGACGATCTCGTCCCAGGGACTCTGCGGCCCGGGTGCGTCACGGTCTCTCTGACGGGTTTTCCTCATGGCACTCAGAGCCTACAACGACCGTTCCAGGCAAGGCGGTTCAGCCGAAGGCGGCTTCGCGGAAGGCCGTGCGGAGGGGGGCCGACGGGGTGGTGGGCACCAGCGTCGCCCAGCGCCCCCGCCTCGGGGAGCCCCCCAGGGCCGGGCCCTCTCCGCGGGGCCAGCCTCCGCGCGGGGCCGGGTGCCCGAGCCGGCCGCGGCCCGGGCCGAGCCCGCCGGCGCCGCTGCGCCGACCCCGGGCTGCCCACCCCTGACTGACCCGGCCGCGCGCCCGGGGGGGCCGGTGCCTCTCGAACCGGCCGGCGTCGGCGAGGCGGGGCTGGTCCGGGGGGCCGCCCCAGGAGGGTGCAGTGCACCGTTCCCGTTCCCGTTCCCGTTCCCGTACGCGGATGGCCGGCGGCCTCGCGGCCGCCGCCCTGGCGGCCGTCTCGCTCGCGGCGGCGCCCGCGCCCCCGCCCGCCACCGGAGGCATCCGCTGGGGCAGCTGCCCCGAGAAGCCCGTGCCCGCCGACATGCGCTGCGGCACGCTCGCCGTGCCCCTCGACTACGGCCACCCCGACCAGGGCAATGCCCAGCGCACCGTCGCCCTCGCCCTCGCCCGGCTCCCCGCCACCGGTCCCGCCTCGCGGCGCATCGGCTCACTGGTGTTGAACTTCGGCGGGCCCGGCGCACCCGGGATATCCGGGCTCGCCGCCGACCCCGGCCTCTTCGCGGAGCTCAACAAGCGCTACGACCTCGTCGCCTTCGACCCCCGGGGCGTCGGCCACAGCGCCCCCGTCAGCTGCGGCGACGGCCAGGGCGGCGCCCAGGGCCAGGGCCACGGCCAGGGCCACGGCCAGGGCCACGGCCAGGGCCACGGCCGGAGCCAGGGCGACAGCCCGGCGCCCGCCACCGACGGCGCAACCTCCGACGGTGCGGCCACCGAGCTCGCCGCCCTCCGCGCCATGGCCCAGAGCTGCGCACGCGCCTCCGGGCCCGTGCTCCCGTACATCGGCACCGTCAGCGTGGCCCGCGACATGGACGAGATACGCCGGGCGCTCGGCGAGGAGAAGCTCGACTACCTCGGCTTCTCCTACGGGACCCGCCTCGGCGCCGTCTACGCCGCCCAGTTCCCGAAGACCACCGGCCGCATGGTCCTCGACGGGGTCGACACCCTCTCCGAACCGCTCACCGAGCAGGCCCTGGTCTCCGCGGCCGGCCAGCAGCGGGCCCTGGACAACTTCCTCACCTGGTGCGCCCACCGCCCGGGCTGCGTGTTCGGCACGAACACCCGCACCGCCAAGCAGAAGGTCCAGGGCCTGGTCACACGCCTGGACCAGCGGCCGCTGACCGGCGGCGACGGGCAGGCCTTCACCGGGCAGGACGTGGTGGAGGCCATCGGGACCGCCCTGTACTCGCCGAGGATGTGGCCCGCGCTCGCGGACGCGCTGGCCCTCGTCGAGCGCAGCGGCGACCCGGTGGGCCTGATGCAGCTCGGCGGCCCGACCGAACCGCCGCCCCCGGCCCCGCCGGCCGCGTCAGGGCCGCAGCCCGACAGGGTCCCGAGCACGCGCTGGACGCGGGCGTGCACGTCTGTGGATATGCCCGGTTTCTCCGGGAGCCGGGTGAGGGCGGTGCCGCCGCCGCGCAGGCCGGCGTGCGCGGTGCCCTCCGGCCGGGGCCCGAACACCGGGTCCGCGGCGAGGGCCTTGAGGTCGCGGCGCGTGCCGTCGCCCCAGAAGCTCGGCCGGACGCTCTCGCCGCGGACACGGTGTTCGGGCCCCGGCTGGAGGCCCGAGCCCGCGGGCTGGGAGCGGTACGGATCGGGCCCCGCCTTCCTGCGGGCCCTGGCCACCGGCGGAGTCCCGCGCGCCGTGTGGACCGCGCTGCCCGGCCCCGGCTGGGCCGACGAACTGGCCCGCGCCATGGCCGCGACCCTGGCCTCCGGCCGCGGGGCCCTCGCCGTGGTCCCCGACGGGCGCACCGCGGCCCGCGTCGACGCCGCCCTGACCGCCCTGCTCGGCGAGGGCCGGCACGCGCTGCTGACCGCCGAGTCGGGGCCCGAGAAGCGCTACCGGCAGTGGCTCGCCGTCAGCCGGGGATCGGTGCGGGCCGTCGTCGGCACCCGGGCCGCGATGTTCGCGCCCGTACGGGACCTCGGACTGGTCGCGATCTGGGACGACGGCGACTCCAGCCACAGCGACGACCGCGCCCCCTTCCCGCACGTCCGGGAGGTGCTGGAGCTGCGCGCGGTCACCGACGGCTGCGCCTTCCTGGCCGGGAGCACCAGTTGCACGGTGGAGGCCGCGCAGCTCGTCGAGTCCGGCTGGGCCCGGCCGCTGGCCGCCGACCGGGAGACGGTACGGACGTACGCGCCCCGGATCCGGACCGTCGGCGACGAACTGCTCGCCCGGGACGGCGCGGCGCGGACCGCGCGGCTGCCGAGCCTGGCGTGGGAGACCGTGCGGGAGGGTCTCAAGACCGGGCCCGTCCTCGTCCAGGTTCCCCGGCGGGGCTACGTGCCCCGCCTGGCGTGCGAGCGGTGCCGCACGCCGGCCCGCTGCACGGTCTGCGCGGGGCCGCTGGAGGCCCCCGACGAGCGGGACCTGCACTGCGGCTGGTGCGGGCGCCAGGAGAGCGCCTGGCACTGCGAGGAGTGCGGGTCGTTCCGGCTGCGGGCCCAGGTGGTCGGCGCCCGGCGCACCGCGGAGGAGCTGGGGCGTGCGTTTCCGGCGGTGCCGGTACGGACCTCCGGGCGCGACCACGTCCTGGACGAGGTGCCGGACCGGCCCGCGCTGGTCGTGTGCACGCCCGGCGCGGAGCCGGTCGCGGCGGGCGCCGGGTACGCGGCGGCGCTGCTGCTGGACGGCTGGGCCATGCTGACCCGGCCCGATCTGCGGGCGGGCGAGGACGCGCTGCGGCGCTGGATCGCGGCGGCCTCGCTGGTGCGGGGCGAGGGGCAGGTCGTGGTGGTGGCGGAGCCGACCCTGAGGCCGGTCCAGGCGCTGGTGCGGTGGGACCCCGTCGGGCACGCGGTGCGGGAGCTCGCGGAGCGGTCGCAGCTGGGCTTCCCGCCGGTCTCGCGGATGGCGGCGGTGGCGGGGCAGGGGGGGGCTCCCCCAGGGTGTGAGGAGCCGCCATTCTCGGAGCCGCAGGCCGGTGGAGATCGCAAGCGAGCCACCGGCGGCGTTCCTGCCGGTCTCGCGGCCCCGAAACGTGTGGTCGGGTTCGCCGTCCGGGTCGT
>NZ_CP030287.1:8938818-8955449 GCF_003287935.1 Streptomyces sp. ICC1 | reverse complement strand
AGATGTGTATAAGCAACAGCCGTCACCTACAACCTCAATCTGACGCGCAACGCCGCACCCCGCTACGGATACCGAAGCACCGGCGGCTCCGTACTCGCCCTCGCCAACTCCCTGCACGCCCAGCTGTACGGCCTGCCGATCGAACGTCCCGCGCTGCCGAGCGCTCTGGACGAGCTGCTCCAGGCCACGGGGATCGACGACGACCAGGACCTCGTCCTCGTACAGGTCGCGGCGCAGATGGATGCCGCCGTCGCACTCATCCAGCGGGCCCGGTACACCCACAGCCACAAGCTGCCGGATCACGTGGCCATCCGCCTCGCCATGGTGGAAGACGGTGCCCAGCACATGACCGCTGAGCTGCGCGAGTTGGCACCGTCCCTCAAGACCAGAAGGCCCTCCACCCCGGTCCAGGCCGTCCGTCTGCCGCCCAGCCCCTCCGCAACGTCAGGGCCGACACGGCACTGACCCGGCAGTCCCAGCCACAGACCGAAGGCCCTCCTTGCCCATGAGCTCACCCACCGATGTCCTCCTGTTCGACGTACCCGCCTCGCGCCCCCCGTCCGAGCAACTTCTCGATCTGGCCGCCGACTACACCCGGTTCAACGACGCGCTCAGCCTCTTCCGGCCCACTGCCGCATCCGGCCCCGCCTTGGGCGCCCACTCCGCCTCGGTTGCGCGCCTGACGCGTGCAGCCCTGGCGTCTATCCAAGCCGTCCACGACCAGTGGCCCTACCTGAACGCCGCAATGGTCGAGGCCACCGTCCGCATCAAACAGCTCGCCTATCTCAGCGGTGGAGCAGCCCACCATCTGAGCGAAGCCCAGGCAGCAGTCACCGGTGCCGCCCTCGCAGACCCTGACGGCACCAGCCTGCCCGACTCCGTGAACCGGCAGATGCAGCTGGCGCGGGAGCTGACCGCGCTCGCGCCGGAAGCCGCGCTCGCCTCCGCCACCGGTATCGCCCGCGAGACGCAACGCCGGCACCCGACCGCCCAATCGGCCACCGCCGGCCTTAACGCCGCCGAACTCGCCGCGCTCCACGCAACCGCCCTCGGCCAGGTCGTGGTCACCCAGAGTCAGGCACGGGAGTACGTACACAGTCGCACCGGCGTCGTCCGCATCGGCACCCTGCGCTCTCTGGAGGTCAAAGGCCTCATCACACGCGACCCCGCCACTGCGCCACCGGCCTTCGACGGCGGCCCGCCCCAGGACCGCATCCGCCTCACCTCCGACGGAGTGACCGCCACCGTCAGCGTCCTCGCGCTTCCTACCGCCGCCGCGGGGCCGACGGCTCTATCCGTCCCCCACGCACCCACTGCGTCCGCACCGGGGCGAGCCCGCTGACCGAACCCGCCCCGGTGGCGGAGAGTCCCGTCTGGCGTTGCCCCTACGAAGGTCCACCCGCTCATGACCGATGACGCCCTCTTCTCCCTGTCCCTTATACAAATCTCTTACCAGCGGCGGCCCCGGCCCCCGCGGCCGGCGCGGCCGGGGCCGCGGGGGCCGGGGCCGCCGCTGGTAAGAGCAGGGCGGCGGCCCCGGCTCCCGCGGCCAGCACCCCGCGCCGGGTCGGACGCGGGGAGGCCGGGGGTCGGGCGGTGCGCGGGTCGACGCCGTTGTCGGTCTCGGGCATACGGGTTCTCCTCCAGGCGGTGTCGTTCCGGTCAGTCCCGGACGGGGACGTCGGACACGTCGGTCACATCGGACACGTGCAGTACCTCGGTGATGCCGCGCGCGGCCAAGTGCTCCGCGTCCCCGGCGAGTTCGGCCAGGACCACCGCCGGCCGGACCCCCTGGGCGGTGAGCTCCGCCCAGGCCTCGAAGAACGCCCCGCCGGGCGCGCACACCGAGCGGTCCGGCGCGGCCTCGGCGCCGCCGACGTCCACGGCGAGCGCGGTGGAGCGCACCGCCGGGCGGTGTGCGCGGCCCCGCCACTCCCCGGCGATCCGGGCGATGACCTCGCCGGCGGGCTTGACCCGGCGGTCGTTGGTGAGCAGCCCGAGGCCGTACTCCAGCTCCGGGAAGTCCGCGAGCTCCCGCGACACGTCGTGCGAGCACCACCAGGTCACGCCCCACACGTCCGCGCAGTCCAGGGCGTTCGCCACGGTCGCCTCGGTGAAGGAGGCCGCGTGCCCGGGCCCGATCAGCGGCGCGGGCGCGCCCACCTCCTGGAGCCAGACCGGGCGGTGCGGGTCGAGGGCCCAGGCCTTGGAGAGTTCGATCAGGTACGCCGCGTGGTGCTCGGTGGCCGTCCCGGTCCGGCCGTGGCGCTGGGCGGTGCCGTTGAACACCCAGGAGTGCACGGCGGTCGCTCCGCCGAGCCGGGCCGCCTGGGCCGCGGTGAAGGGGTGCCCGTCCTGGTACCAGGCGGCGTCGTACTCGGCGTGCAGGTGCAGACGGTCGGGCGCGCCCCGCTCGCAGGCGGCGAGCATCCGCTCGAGCCACCGGCCGGCCTGCTCCCGCGTGATCCGGTCGGGGGAGGGGTGGGGGTCGTCGGAGAACTGGTTGACCTCGTTGCCGACGGTCATGCCGAGGAAGTTCGGCCGGTCCGCGAGGGCGGCGGCGAGGGTGCGCAGGTACTCCTCCTGACCGGCGAGTACCTGCGGGTCGCTGAAGATGTTCCGGCGGTGCCAGGTCCCGGTCCAGGCGGGCAGGAAGTCGAAGCTCGACAGGTGGCCCTGCAGTCCGTCCACGTTGACGTCGAGCCCGCGCTCGGCGGCCGCGTCGGCGAGCGCGACGAGCTGCTCGACGGCGCGCGGCCGGATCAGCGTCCGGTTCGGCTGGAACACCGGCCACAACGGGAAGACCCGCACGTGGTCCAGGCCGAGGCCGGCGATCGAGTCGAGGTCGGCCCTGACCTCGTCGAGATCGAAGTCGAGCCAGTGGTGGAACCAGCCGCGCGTCGGCGTGTAGTTGGCGCCGAAGCGCAACGCGGCACGGGCGGGGCGGGGGTGTCACAGCGGGTCCCCCAGCGGCCCGTACCGCTCTTCCAGGCTCTCGGCCCAGTGGGCGGCGAAGTCCGGCTGGGTGCCGTCCGCGTCGGTGAACCCGTACTCCCCGTACAGGCCCCAGGTGGCCAGCGCCCGGCCGGTCTTGGCCATGACGTGGGGGTCGGCCGCCAGCGCGGCGACCGCCCGCCCCAGGTAGGCGGGGGTTTCGGAGTGGGCGAAGTCCGGGTCCTGGGCCACGGCCTCGCGCCAGTTGGCCTCCGTGACTCCGAAGTGCTCCAACAGGGCCTCCGAACGCAGGAAACCGGGGGTGATCGCCACCGCCGCGACCCCGTGGGGCTTCAGCTCGGCCGCCTGGGCGACCGCGAGGCGGATCACCGCGGACTTGGCCAGGTCGTAGAAGAAGGAGCCGCGGTAGCGGGCGGTGTTGCCGTCGGTGACCTCCACGACCAGCCCGCCCCCGCGCGCGACCATCAGCGGCAGCGCGAACCGGCTGGTGATCACATGGGTCTCCACCGCCTGCCGCACCAGTCGGAGGCCGGTCTCCAGGTCCTGCTCCCACAGGGGGTGCTCCCAGTCGGTCAACGGGTCTCCGCCCCATACGGAGTTGACGAGGACGTCGAGCCGTCCGTCCTGCTCGGCGGCGATCCGTTCGACCAGGGCGCGGACCTCGTCGGGACGGCTGTGGTCGGTACGGGCGGGGATGCCGAGGCCGCCGGCCGCGGTGACCCTCCGGGCGGTCTCCTCGATGGTTTCCGGGCGGTCCAGGTCCGAGCGCCCGGCGGCGCTGCTGCGGCCGGTGACGTACACCGTCGCGCCGGCGGCGCCGAGCTCGACGGCGATGCCCCGCCCGCCGCCCCGGGTGCCGCCGGCGACGAGGGCCACCTTCCCCGCCAGGAGTCGCGTACCGGTCGTCATGACACCTCCAGATCGTGGCCGTGTCGATGCGGAAGGTGCGGAGGATGCGGAGGGTGCGGAAGGTGTGGGGACAGCGCGATGTCGAGTTCTTCCCGGAGCCGCTGCGCGAGGGTGCCGCGGCGTTCGAGCGCCCACGTCAGGCCGGCTCCGGCGATGACCGTCTGCACGGTGCGGGACAGTGCCGCCACATCGGTTCCGGCGCGGAGTTCGCCGGTACCGGCCGCCTCCGCCAGCAGCTCCCCGATGGCCGCACCCTGGGCGCGGTGGACGGCCAGGGCGTGCGCGTGGAGCTGTGGATCCGTGAGGTCCGTGCACAGGAAGGCCAGGTGGTTGGCGAAGGTCTCCGGGGTGGCCATCACGGCCGCCGATTCCACCGTCAGCGCGGCCAGGGCCCCGAGCGCCGATGCGTGGGCCCCGCGCACTCGGCCGGCCAGCTCGCCCGCCTCCTTCGCGGACCGCTCGGCGAGCGCCAGGAGCAGGCCCCGCTTGGACCCGAACCGCTGGACGAGCGTGGCGGGCACCAGCCCGACCTCGCTCGCGACAGCGGCCAGGGTCAGCCCCGTGGGCCCCACCGGGGGGGGGGGGGGCGGGGCGGGGGGGGGCCGGGCGGGGCGCGGCGGGGTCCCGGGGGGGGGTTGCGGCGGCGGGGTCCCGGCGGTGGGTCGGCGGGGTCCGGGCGGGGGGTGTCGGGGGGTGCCGGCGGGGTTGCGGCGGGGTGCCGACGGCTGCCGGCGGGGTGTGTCAGGCGCGCCAGGGGAGCTCGGCGGTCACGGTGGTGCCCTCGCCCACGGGGGAGTCCACGACCAGCACCCCGTCCACCGCGTCCAGCCGCTCGGCCAGCCCGGCCAGTCCCGACCCGGCCAGGGCATCGGCACCGGCTCCGCCCCGGCCGTCGTCGGTGACCTGGATCAGCAGCCGCTCGCCGGACTTCCACACGTCGACGGAGGCCGTACGGGCCCCCGCGTGCTTGCTGATGTTCTGGAGCAGCTCGGAGACGGTGAAGTACGCGATCCCCTCGATCGCCGCCGCCGGACGCGCGGGCAGGTCCACGGCCACCCGTACCGGCACGGCGCACCGGGCGGCCACCGAGGACAGTGCCGCGTCCAGGCCGCGGTCGGTGAGCACCGCCGGGTGGATCCCGCGGGCGAGGTCGCGCAGCTCCTGCAGGGCGATCTTCACCTCGCCGTGCGCCTCGTCGACCATGCGGGCCGCGGCCCGCGGGTCCTCGGTGAGCTTCTCCTTCGCCAGCCCGAGGTCCATGGCCAGGGCCACCAGCCGGGCCTGCGCCCCGTCGTGCAGGTCCCGCTCGATGCGCCGCAGATCGGCGGCGGCGGTGTCGACGACGACCCCGCGGTCGGACTCCAGCTCGCTGACGCGGTGGTCCAGCCGGGACGGGCCGAGCAGCCCGACGACGAGCAGCCGGTCGACGGTGGTCAGGGCCCGGACGACCCAGGGGGTGGCCAGCGTGAAGGCGAGCCCGATCGCGCAGGTCAGGGCGATCGCAAGGGGCGAGTCCAGGTAGAAGGAGTAGTCGGCGTTCTGGAAGAGCTGCAGGCCCGGCTGGTCGGTGTAGGCGGGGAAGACCCAGAACCAGAGGGGGTAGAGCAGCATGGCCCAGCCGTAGGCCCAGAACACCAGGGCCACGCAGAAGCCGAAGACCGCCCACGGGAAGTGGATCACGGAGTACAGCACGTGCCGCCAGGCGCTCCCGCTCTTCAGCAGCGCCCCCATGGCGGCGATCGGCCCGGGCTTCTTCGCCCGGATCGGCGCGGGCTCGGCGATGTCGTGGCCCAGCAGGCCGCGCACCCGGGCCCGCTCGATGCGGCCGAAGCCGCGGCACATGGCGAGCACCCCGGCGAGGACCGGGACTCCGAGGAAGGTGACGAGCAGTCCGGCGCCGAGGCTGACGCCCGCGACGGCGAGCGAGAAGTAGAGCGTGCTGAGCGGCAGCCCGAGCATCAGGTACCCGAACTCCCGCCAGGTCCGCCCCTGCACAGGAGCCCGCAGCACCCTGCCGATCCCACCGCCGCCGTGCTCGCCGCTGCCCATGATTCCGCCCCGCCCTTCGAGCGGTGGAGGTCGGGGCGGAGGCGGAGGCGGAGGCTCCGGAGGCGATGCCGAAGGACGGGTCGGGCACGGTCTCCGGGCTGATCAGCCGGGACGGGACCCCGTCCGGCCCGACCGGGACGTCGCCGTCGACGGTGACGCGGCGCAGGGTGCGCTCGTGGTCGTCGGAGTCGTCGACGCCGTAGTGCTGGGTGGCGCGGTTGTCCCAGATGGCGACGTCGCCGGCCTGCCACTGCCAGCGGACGGTGTTCTCGGGGCTCTCGATGTGGGCCTGGAAGAGGTCCTGGAGCAGGCGCGAGTCCCGGCCGGTGAGGCCGTTGATCCGCTGGACGAAGTTGCCGAGCAGCAGGGTGCGCTCGCCGGTCTCGGGGTGGACGCGGACCACCGGGTGCTCGGTGAGGAACGTGGTGGAGGTGAAGACCTCGCGGTACTGGGCGAGCGCCTCGGGCAGGGCGTCGGGACGCAGGGCGGCGTAGTCGTACTCGTTGGAGTGCACGGCGCGCAGGCTGTCGGCCAGGGCGCGCAGCGGCTCGGGGAGGCTGTCGTAGGCGGTGGCGGTGTTGGCCCACAGGGTGTCGCCGCCGTACGGGGGGATGGTGACGGCGCGCAGGATGGAGAAGGCGGGGTAGGCGGGGACGAAGGTGACGTCCGTGTGCCACTGGTTGGCGCGGGCTCCGTGGTGGGAGTCGATGCCGAGGGCGTAGCGGCCGTCGGCGGACGGCACGGTGGGGTGCGCGACGGGGGCGCCGAGCAGCTCGGCGAAGGCTTCGTGGCCGTCTTCGTCGAGGTGGTCCTGGCCGCGGAAGAAGACGACCTTGTGGGCGAGCAGCGCGGCCCTGATGCCGGCGACGTCCTCGGCCCCGAGCTCGCCGCCGAGGCGGACCCCGCCGATCTCGGCGCCTATGCGGCCGCCGATCTTGGTGACGGTGATGTCGGTGCGGGTGGCGGTGGTCATGATGGCTCCTTGTTTATTTCCGCAGCGGAAGAAATGAAGGTGAGCGAAGGGGGGCGGCGCGGGGGTGCGGGTGGAGACGGCTGAGGTGGTGGCGGTGGCAGGCCGCGGCCGGGCGGATCACCACGCGACGGACCGGACCGGATCGGACCCGACCGGAACGGATCGGACTCGACCGGAACGGAACGGACTCGACCGGAACGGAACCGTCCGACAGGGGGCGACCCGCGACACCGCGAGAGGATCCCGGGTCCGAGGGGATCGACGGGAAGGAGCGGGCGTCAACGGGAACGGGCGGCCGGCGGAGCGCCGGGGCGGCGCCTCTCAGGCGTGGCGGCGGCGGGCCGGACAGCGGCCCTGACACTCGCCCGGCGCGGTACAGGAGCCGGGGGTGCGGAGCCGCGGGGCGAGGATCTCGTTCGCGGACATGTCCCGGAGACTGCCAGCGCCCCCGACCCGGGTCAACCCCGTACGACCCCGCGTCCCGCACCCTCCACACGGCCTCTTATACACATCTGACGCTGCCGACGAGCTACCCCGGGGACGTCTCTAGTGCTGTGACCGGAAAGGTTCACCGGGTCTGATGCTGTGCTGGCAGGATCGCTCCGTGGATCTTTCTGAGGGGCTGGCTGAGTGGACGGATTGGGACGGTGCCGCCTTCGTGGTGGGCCGCTCGCTGGGGATCTTCAGCGAGTCCCAGACGTTCACGCAGGTCAAGGGCGTGTTCTGGACGGATAACCCGTTGGGGAATGCTCTGCATGAGGTGCTTCTGCAACTGGCCGCCGCAGGAGTGCTGGAGCGGCGGGAGGAACCGGACGAGCAGTTCCGGTGGTCCATGCGGTGAGGTCAGGCCGCTTCAGTACGGGTCCGTCCGCCGAAGCGGACGCCTCTCTCGCTGCGGATGCGGGCGCGTTCGCGCCGCTGTGCTGCGAGCACGTCGGGGTGGCGGGCGTTTCGGTTGCGCCAGCGTAAGTAGGCATGCAGGGCCCGGGTCTGGGCGGTGTGGTTGGGGTGGTGTGAGTTGGCGAGGGTGAACTGCCGTAGGGGGCCGAAGTGGGCTTCGATGGGGTTGGCCCAGGATGCGTAGGTCGGGGTGAAGCACAACTCGACCTTGTTCTTCATCGCCCACCGCTTCATCCGCCAGTTCATGTGGGCGGAGAGGTTGTCGAGGATCACGTAGATCGGGGCGCCGTCCGGGCGGGCGGCCCGAATCGATCTCAAGGCAGCCCAGGTGTGGTCGATGCCCTTGCGCCTGCGGTTGATGCCCCAGAGCTGGTCGTCTCCGACGGAGTAGCAGCCGTGGAAGTAGGTGATTCCGTGGGTGCGGCGGTAGGTGGCCGGCAGTCGGTCGGGGCGGTTCTCCTTGGCCCAGCAAGAGCCGGCGGTCGGTCGGATACCGAGCGGGCCGAACTCGTCAAAGGCGAAGGTGCGGTTGGGCCGCTGGTTGATCGCGTACTCGATCCTGGCGAGCTTGGCGTCGAATTCCGGATCCGGGGACTCCTTCCAGGTCTTCGTTCGCTGGAAGGTGACTCCGCGGCGGGCCAGTAAGCACCGCAGTGCCTCCCGTCCGATCCGGACGGGCCGGGTGATGTTGCGTCGCAGGTGATCGGCGAGCTTGCGGATGGACCAGCGGGTGAAGGGCTTGCCCAGCACGGTCGGGCGGGTGGTGGCCGTCTGGACGACGAAGTCCTCGTCGTCACGGTCGAGAAGGCGGGGACGGCCTCCCGCCCAGCGAGGGTCCAGGCATGCGAGCCCGATCTCGTTGAACTTGTGGATCACGTCGCGGACGGTGTCTTCGTCCGCCTGGACCAGCCGGGCTATGACCGGGACCGTGCTGCCGCCGGCCGAGGCCAGCAGCATCATCGCCCGCCGGAACCGCACTGAGCTGGTACTTCCCCGCCGGACGATGTTCTGGAGTTTCTGTCCCTCCTGCTCGGTCAGCCCGCGAACCCGGACCGGTTGCGCCATCCCGCCTCCCCACGCTGATTGGAGAACTCCTTTCCAACCAGCACCACGAGCAACCCGGCGAACCTTCCCGGTCACAGCACTAGTCTGGTCAACACCGGGCTCACCGAGATGCGCGGCGCGGCCTCGCCCCGGCTGCAGCTGGAGCTGATCTGCGCCCGCGTGCTGCTGCCCGCCGCCTTCGACGACGAGCGGTCCGTGCAGGCGCGGCTCGACCGACTGGAGCGCGGCGGGGGCCATCGGCGCGGGCTCGGGTGCGAGTGCGGGCGCGGGTGCGGGCTGCGCCGGAGCCCGTACGACCGCGGGGGCCATGGCGTGCGCCTCCGGGCCGGGTACGTAGCCCATGGCGGGGGCCGGGGCCGCGGCGAGGGAGGCCGCGGCCGCGGCCGCCGCCCCGCCGCGCTCCAGTCGGTCGAGCCGCGCCTGCACGGACCGCTCGTCGTCGAAGGCGGCGGGCAGCAGCACGCGGGCGCAGATCAGCTCCAGCTGCAGCCGGGGCGAGGTCGCGCCGCGCATCTCGGTGAGCCCGGTGTTGACCAGATCGGCGGCGCGGGACAGCTCGGCGGCCCCGAAGACGGAGGCCTGGTCCTGCATCCGCTGCACGACATCGGCCGGGGCGTCGATGAGCCCCTTCTCCCCGGCGTCCGGCACGGCGGCCAGGATCACCAGGTCGCGCAACCGCTCCAGCAGGTCGGCGACGAAGCGGCGCGGGTCGTTGCCGCCCTCCACCACCCGGTCGACGATCTCGAAGGCGGCGGCCCCGTCCCCGGCGGCGAAGGCGTCCACGACGGCGTCCAGCAGGGTGCCGTCCGTGTACCCGAGGAGCGAGGTGGCCATGGCGTACGTCACACCCTGGTCGGCGGCGCCGGCCAGCAGCTGGTCCATGACCGACATCGAGTCGCGGACGGATCCGGCGCCGGCGCGCACGACGAGCGGCAGCACCCCGTCCTCGACGTGGGCGCCCTCGCGGCCGCAGACCTCGCCGAGGTAGGTGCGCAGGGTGCCGGGGGGCACGAGCCGGAACGGATAGTGGTGCGTCCTGGACCGGATGGTGCCGATGACCTTCTCGGGCTCGGTCGTGGCGAAGATGAACTTGAGGTGCTCCGGGGGCTCTTCGACCACCTTCAGCAGGGCGTTGAAGCCCGCCGGGGTGACCATGTGCGCCTCATCGATGATGTAGATCTTGTAGCGGCTGGAGGCGGGCCCGAAGAAGGCCTTCTCGCGCAGGTCGCGGGCGTCGTCGACACCACCGTGCGAGGCCGCGTCGATCTCGATGACGTCGATGGAACCCGGCCCGTTGCGCGCGAGGTCCTTGCAGGACTGGCACTCCCCGCAGGGGGTCGGCGTGGGGCCCTGCTCACAGTTCAGGCAGCGGGCGAGGATGCGCGCGCTGGTGGTCTTGCCGCAGCCCCGCGGCCCACTGAACAGGTACGCGTGATTGACCCGGTTGTTGCGCAGGGCCTGCATCAGCGGGGCAGTGACATGCTCCTGTCCGATGACCTCGGCGAACGACTCGGGGCGGTAGCGGCGGTACAGCGCAAGGGACGACACGTCTACGAGGTTATCCGGGCCCACCGACAACGGCGGCCCGCAAACCCCGCGCGTCCCGGTCGGCCCGACGGTCCTGCTGCGCGGCGCCTCCCTGGCTCTCACCATGGACCCGGCCCTCGGCAGAGGCCCCCTCGGCACCCTCGAGAACGCCGACGTCCTGATGCGGAACGGCACCATCACCGCCGTCGGCACGGGCCTGCCGACCCCGCCCGGCACCTGGATCGTGGACGCTTCGGGCAAGCTGGTCATGCCGGGGTTCGTCGATACGCACACCCACCTCTGGCAGGCGGTGATCCGCGGGGGCTGTACCGACGGCGACCTGTTCGGCTGGTTCGCTCGATGTACCGACCCCCAGCGGGGCCGGCTCACCCCCGAGGCCCTGCACAGCTTCGTCCGTCTCGCCGCCCTCGACGCCGTCCAGTCAGGCGTGACCACCCTCGTGGACTGGGTGGACATCTTCTCGTTTGACCTCATCGAGAGCTACGTACGGGCCCTGGCCGGAACCGGAGTGCGGTTCACCTACGCGATGTTCCCTTCCGAAGCCGACCCCGCGCTGGTCACGAAGGTGAAGAAGGAGCTGGTCGACCCCGTTCCGCTCGCCGGCTTCCAGGTCGCCACACACGCGGCGCGCGCCGTCCAACACCTCAACCACGCCCACTGGGAAGCCGCCCAGGATCTCGGGGTCATGCTCAACTCCCACGTCCTGGAACGCCCCGAGCAGCGCGCCGACGACCCCATCGGAGTCCTCACCGACATCGGAGCCCTCGGTCCGCGGCTCCTGATCAACCACGCGATCCACCTGACCGACGACGAGATCGCCGCCGTCGCCGCGCACGACGTGCGCGCGGCCCACTGCCCGCTCAGCAACATGCGGCTGGCCTCCGGCATCATGCGGCTGTCCGAGTTCGGCCGGCGGGGCGTCAAGGTCGGCCTCGGCCTGGACGGCGGAACCAACGACAGCTCGGACTTCCACGCGCTGATGAAGACGGCCATCGGCCTGCAGCGCGCCCGGGCGACGGAGGCCGGGATCTTCCCGCAGGTGCACGACGTCCTGCGGATGGCAACGCTGGGCGGCGCCGAGGCCCTCGGGATCAGCGACCGGGTGGGTTCCCTGACCCCAGGGAAGCGTGCCGACGTCGTGGTCGTCGATCCGGCTGCCCTGAACTTCGCGCCGCGCTTCGACTGGGTCGGCCAGACCGTCTTCAACGGGCGGCCCGAGAACGTCGACGCCGTGTTCGTGGACGGACGGCCCCTGAAGTTCGACGGCCGGCTCGTGGACATCGACACGAACCGCGTCGTACGGGAGGCGGAAGCGGCCGCCACCCGACTCCGCGCGGCCGGATGAACCCCACCGGCCGGGCGGACCGGGGATTCCGCTGACGACGCGTCGGGTGATGGCCGGCTCCAAGCCGTTCCAAGCGTGGGGGTAGCCGTCGGCGTCCGGTCTCATCCGGGTGGCGGTTGCGGGCGTCCCGGACCCCGGAGATCCTCGGCCTCGGTCAGCGGCATGCCGCGGTGAAGCGGGCCGATACGCCTGGGGCAGCGGGTGTCCGGGGCGGGGTGTTCGGGGCGCAAGCAGCCCTCGATCCTCTACACCGTCGGCGAACGCCACCGGGAACGCGCCGCCGTCATCTCCGAAGCCCTCGAATCCGTCGACCCCTTCGAACTCAAGGGCCACGCCGAGCGGTTCGCCGACGACCTGATCGACCACCTGTCCGGCAGGGGCTCCTGCGACATCGTCGGCTAGTACGCCATGCTGCTGCCGCTGCGCGTCCTCGCCCGCACCTACGGCTTCTCCGCCGCCCAGGGCCCCGTCCTCGTCACCGCCACCGCCGGCACCACCGACGCCGGCCTCATCGACCCCCTCGGCCCCCTCGCCGACCTCTGCCAACAGCACGGCGCCGACCTCCACATCGACGCCGCCTACGGCGGCCTCCTCCACTTCAGCCCCCGCCACCGGCACAAACTCACCGGCCTGCACCGCGCCCACTCCATCACCCTCGACCTGCACAAACTCGGCTGGCAACCCGTCGCCGCCGGAATCCTCACCGTCGCCGACACCGCCCGGCTGAAACCCCTCGCCCACCAAGCCGACTACCTCAACGCCCAGGACGACACCGACGCGGGCCTACCCGACCTCCTCGGCCGCTCCCTGCGCACCACCCGCCGCGCCGACGCCCTCAAAATCGCGGCAACCCTGCGCTCCCTCGGCCGCGACGGCCTCACCCGCCTCATCGACCGCACCTGCGCACTCGCCGGGCAACTCGCCCGACTCCTCGAAGAACACCCCGCCTTCGAACTCCACACGGCGCCCACCATCAGCACCGTCCTCTTCCGGCCCACCCACGCCGACGACACCGCGATCGCCGCCCTGCGCCGCACCCACCTCCACGGCGGCACCGCCGTACTGGGCCGGGCCACCGCCGACGGCCGCCTGTGGCTCAAAGCCACCCTCCTCAACCCCCACGCCACGGCAGGGGACCTGGACGCCCTCGTGAACCTCCTGGAAGGCAGCACCCACCGATGACCGCCCAGCTCGATGCACCCCACGACCTCGTCGGAATCGGCATCGGCCCCTTCAACCTCTCCCTCGCCGCCCTCGCCCACGGCCTCCCCCACCAAGGCGCCGGAGAGCTCGCCACCGCCTTCTACGACCAGCGCCGCGACTTCCGCTGGCACCCCGGACTCCTCATCGACGGAGCCACCCTCCAAGTCCCCTTCCTCGCCGACCTCGTCACCCTCGCCGACCCCGCCAGCCCCTGGTCCTTCCTCAGCTACCTCAAGCACAAGGAACGACTCTTCCCCTTCTACTTCGCCGAGCGCTTCCACATCCAGCGCGCCGAATACGACGCCTACTGCCGCTGGGTCGCCGGCCGCCTGCCCGGACTCCATTTCGTCCACCAGGTCGACGCCGTCCGCTGGAACCCCGAACGCGACCTCTTCGAAGTCGACTTCACCCAAGTCGACTCCGACGGCGAAGCCGAAGCCCTCGGCCGCACGTACACCCGCAACCTCGCCCTCGGCATCGGCACCGCCCCCTACGTCCCCGAACCCCCTGTCTCTTATACCCCTCTGACGCTGCCCCCCCTCTCCCCCTTGTGGGGGCCGTGGGCGTTCAGGACGGCGAGCTCCGCGCTGTCGGCGCCCTGGAAGACGACGAGCTTGGTCCCGAAGGCCTCGACCTCGTGCGGGGCGCCGTCCTCGAAGGAGGAGGCGAGTCCCAGCCTGTGCCAGCCGCGGCCGAACCCGGTCGGCGCGGCCGCCGCTTCGACGCCACGGGGTTCCCCTTCGATCGCGGTCACGTCGTCCCCGTCCACTTCGTCGTCGTCGCGTCCGGTGCGCCGGCGGGCGCGTCGTCCGCTCCCGCCGCCTCGGCCGGCGGTTCGGTGGGCGGGAGGGCCGGCGGGGACGGTTTTCGGTTGTTTGCGGGTCATCCGCCGGACGTCGGGGACCACGAGGACCGCGGCGGTGACCGTGACGACCAGGGCCGCGCAGCCCCAGAGGGCCGAGGTGCGGCCGATGGCGGACTCCACCGGGCCCGCGAGGGCCGTGGCCAGCGGGAGCATGGAGACCGAGCCGAACCAGTCGTAGGCGGAGACCCGGGAGAACTTGTCCTCCGGGATCTCCTGGTGCATCGTCGTCATCCAGTTCACGCCGAAGACCTCGATGGCCGCGCCGCTCACGAACATCACCGCGCACAGGCCCCACACCGGCAGCGGCACGGCCAGCCCGGCCGCGGGCAGCGCCAGCGGGAACACGCACAGGGTGCCCACCAGGAGCAGGCGGCGCGGCTTCCAGGCCATCATCAGGACGGCCCCGCCGATGGTGCCGATGCCGAAGAAGGCCAGGGCCAGGCCCCAGGGAAGCGGCCCGCCCAGGTGGTCGCGGGCGACCATGGGTCCGTAGACCGCGTCCGCGGCGCCGACGACCGCGACGACGACGGAGAACTGGAGCACGATGCTCCACAGCCAGGGGCGGCTCCTGAACTCCACCCAGCCCTCGCGCAGGTCCGCCAGCAGGCCGCCGCCGGGGGCCCGGTCGGCGATGTCGCCGACGTCGAGGAAGGCCCGCAGGGCTCCGGCGACGGCGAAGGCGGCGGCGTCCACGGCGAGGACCCAGCCGGTGCCGATCGTGGCGGCCATGGCTCCGCCGAGGGCCGCGCCGCCGATGCCGGCGCCGTTCATGGCCATCCGGAACAGGGCGAAGGCGCGGTTGGCGTGCTCGCCGGAGACGCTGGACAGGAGCATGCCCTCGGCGGCCGGGTTGAAGAAGGCCGTACCGGTGCCGCACAGCGCGGTGAGCAGCATCATCTGCCACAGCTGTGGGTCGCCGGTCAGGACGAGGACGGCGAAGGCTGCCTGCGAGAGGCAGTTCAGGGCGTTGGCCGCGACCATGACGCGGTGGCGCGGCACCCGGTCGGCGATGGCCCCGCCGATGAGGAGGAAGAGGACGAGCGGCAGCGTGCGGGCGGCGGCCACCAGGCCGACGTCGCCGGTCGAGCCGCCGGACTCCATCACCGCGAAGGTGGCCGCGATGAGCGCTCCGTGGCTCCCGAGGTTCGTCACGACCGCCGCACCCGTCAGCAGGGTGTAGTTGCGGCCGGCCCAGGCCGGTCGGCGCCGGATCCCGGTCGGAGGGGAGGCGTGGGAGGAGGGGCCCACGGTGAGCGCAGGCTTCAGGGCGCGAGGATGTCGAGACCGGCCACGCCGGCGGGGGTCATGACGACGGATACTTCGCTGATGCGGTCGTCCGCGAAGGTGAACAGCATGACGCCGAATCCATGGTGGGTCATGGGTGTGACGCCCACGGTGTCGTTGACGAACGCAAGCTGCGAAGTTTGCGCGAACGTCGCTGTTTGACGGGCCATCAGGGCTGCCCCACTGCTGTTTCACCGGTCGGGGATTCTCTTCCGACCCTGCTAGAAGTCGAGCTCGATGTAGTCGATGTCGGTGAACTCGACGAGGAGTCCCTGGGCGCGGGCGCCGTGGTCCTTGAAGTAGATCTCCTGGAGGCCTTCGGCGGCGATGTGGCGCAGCTGGGCCTCGTTGGCCCCGGCCTCCTGGGCGGCGAAGAGGCGGGAGGCGTACTCCGGGGGGAGGTGCTGGGTGATGCGGCGCATCCGGCCGTCGTCGGTGGTGCCGGGGGCGGCGCTGAAGCCGAAGCGCGCGCGGGTCTCGATGACCAGGCCGGTCTGCCGCGCGGCCTTGGCACGGGCCCGCTTGCGGACCAGCGGCTGCCAGCGGCGGCGTACTTCGCGCTCCAGGCGGGTGGAGAGGGCCGGCTTGGGCTGCTTGATCTGGTCCTTCACGTACCGCTCGACCGTGCGCCGGGAGATGGCGAGGAGGTCCGCCACGGCCTTGGTGGATTTGAGCTGCTTCACGAGGTAGCGGATCTGGGCGCCCGCAGATTTCGGGATGGGGCGGGTGAAGTTCTGTTCGTCGGCGCGGTCGAGGCTGTCGCTGATCTCGGACATGGGTGGCTCTTACTCTCCGTCGGCCGCGGCGTCGTGGCCCTTGATGTGGCGGGCCGGGTTGTGTCGTTCGTCGAGCATCTGGACGGCCCACAGGAGGGGCTGGGTGCCCTCGTGCTTGACCATGCCGGGGCTGACACCGAGGCGGAATCCGCCGGGCAGCGGCTTGCCGTCGGGGGTGCGGGGGAGGAAGTCGAGCGGGCTGGGGCCGTCGGAGAGGTAGACCGCGCAGTCGGAGAGGACGGCGATGGGGTACTCGCCGGCCTCCGTCGCGAGCTTGCGCATCTTGCGGTGCATGTTGACGCGGGCCGTGGAGATGACGGCGGCGCGGATGTCGGGGCGCCAGGTGGGGCGCTCCAGGGCCGGCCAGCTTTCACCGGGGCGGTAGCCGGCTCCCTGCGGGCGCTCGCGGAGCTTGCCGATGCCGCCCTTGACGGTGGACTTGATCGCGGACAGGACCGCGGCCTGGTGCGTGTTCCGGCTCCTGTACTCGGTCATCGCCGTGAGGAACTCGGGGTCCGTGAGGGACGCGTGCACGCCGAGTTCCGCCATCGTCGCCATGTACGCGTCGCGCAGGCGGGTGTACCAGGCGTCGAGGTACGGGCCGTGGTCCGGGCGGAGCCAGGCCTCGGTGGGCCGGACGGAGAGGCCGAGCTCTTGGGCGTAGGCAAGGGTCGGAGTGGCGTACCAGGCGGGTCCGGTGGGAGGACGGCCTGTCTCTGATTCACACCTGACGCACGCCACCACCACTCTTTTTTTTTT
>NZ_CP030287.1:8881170-8938771 GCF_003287935.1 Streptomyces sp. ICC1 | reverse complement strand
AGATGGGTATAAGCGACGGGCCCTCCTCAACTTCGACGGCATCTCCTACGCCAAGGGCGCCTCCGCCCTGCGCCAACTCGTCGCCTGGCTCGGCGAGAAGGACTTCCTGGCCGGCATCAACACCCACTTCGCCCGCCACAAGTTCGCCAACGCCTCCCTCGCCGACTTCGTCGACTCCCTCGCCGCGAACACCGACCGCGACGTCCACGCCTGGGCCGAGATCTGGCTGCGCACCACCGGCGTCGACACCCTCACCCCGCGCATCGAGGAAAGCCCCGGAGGCTGGACCCTCACCGTCGACCGCACCGGAAGCCGCCCCCACCACATCGCCGCGGGCCTCTACGACCGCGCCCCCGACGCCGCCCTCGAACTCCGCGAGATCCTCGCCCTCGACGTCCCCTCCGACGAGATCCTCTCGGCCGACGGCGCGCGCCCCGCCCTCCTCGTCCTCAACGACGGCGACCTCACCTACACCAAGGTCCGCCTCGACGAGACCTCCCTGGAAACCGCCCTGCGCGGCATCTCCCGCATCCCCGACCCCCTCACCCGCGCCGTCGTGTGGAACTCCCTGCGCGACATGGTCCGCGACGGCGAACTGGACGCCGCCGACTACCTGGCCACCGCCGAAGCCCACCTGCCGGACGAGACCGACCTGGACATCGTCCAGAACGTCATCGACTTCGCCCGCGGCCAGATCGCCGTCCGCTACCTCGCCCCCGAACACCGCACCAGGGCCCTCGCCACCCTCACCTCGATCGCCCGCGACCTGCTGCGGCGCACCGAAGACGGCTCCGACCCCGGCCTGCGACTGGTCGCCGTCCGCACCCTCATCAGCAGCGCGACCCAGCCCGACACCGTGGCCGCCTGGCTCGCCGAAGGCACCGTCCCCGGCGGCCCCGAACTCGACCCCGCACTGCGCTGGCGCATCCTGGCCCGCCTGTCGGTACTCGGCGCGGTCGTGGAATCCGACATCGACGAAGCCCTCACCGCCGACCCCAGCGCCGCCGGCCGCGAAGGCGCCGCCCGCTGCCGCGCCGCCCTCCCCACCGCCGAGTCCAAGGCCGCCGCCTGGGACCGCCTCTTCCACGACGACACCCTGTCCAACTACCTCTTCACCGCCACCGCCCAGGGCTTCTGGCAGCCCGAACAGGCCGACCTCGTACGGGAGTACGTGCCCCGCTACTACCCCGAGGCCGTCACCCTCGCGGCCCGCCGCGGCCCCGCCATCGCCGACGCCGCGGGCCGCTGGTGCTTCCCCGGCCACGAGATCACCGAAGCCAACCTCCAGGCCGGCCACGCCTGCCTGGCCGACCCGGACATCACCCCGCTCCTGCGCCGCAAGCTCGTGGACCAGCTCGACGACCTCTCCCGCGCGCTGCTGATGAGGGTGCGGGCGGCGACCAGTCGCAGGCCGGGGGCGGAGCCGTCTTCGGTGCGCCGCAGCAGGACGCGGGCGGTCGAGGTGAGGGTGGCGAGGGCCCTGGTGCGGTGTTCGGGGGCGAGGTAGCGGACGGACGGCCAGGTGAAGACCTTCCTCACCGACAACGGCATCCTCGACATCGAGCAGCGCGGCACCGACCCGGCGAAGGCCTGGGACAACGTCAAGAAGCTGGTCGACGACAAGATCGACCAGTAGCGGAACAGCATGACGGCCCGCCGCCACTCACCGCCTCCCCGCGGATGGCGGCGGGCTGTCGCCTTCCGCACGCCGCACTCATCGACCTGGAAGGACGCCCCCGTGGCCACCCCCGTACGGGCGACGGACAGCAGTTCCCCACCGCCCGACACGCAACTCCCGGGCCCTGACTACGGATCCCGATCCAGCAGGCATCGGCCCTCCGGCCGGAGCGGCCTGCGTAGCACGCTCTACCGCTTCGATCTGAAGGCGATCCCCTACGTCTTCATCGCCCCCTTCTTCCTCACCTTCGCGGCCTTCGGCCTCTTCCCCCTCATCTACACGGGCTGGCTGTCGCTCCACCGCGTCGAACTCGGCGGCAGCGCACAGTGGAAGGGGCTGGAAAACTACAGCTCCCTGGCCACCAGCGAGTTCTTCTGGAACGCCCTCGCCAACACCTTCACCATCGGCGTGATCTCCACCGTCCCCCAGCTGCTGATGGCCCTCGGCCTCGCACACCTGCTCAACTACCGGCTCCGCGGCCGGGGCTTCTTCCGCGTCGCCATCCTCGCCCCGTACGCCACCTCCATCGCGGCGGCGACGCTCGTCTTCGCCCAACTCTTCAACACCGACTACGGCCTGATCAACACGGTGCTGGGCTGGGCGGGCTTCGACCCGGTCGCCTGGGAGTCCTCCAAGTGGCCCGCACAGATCGCGATCTCGGTGATCGTCACCTGGCGCTGGACGGGCTACAACGCCCTCATCTACCTCGCGGCCATGCAGGCCGTACCGCAGGACCTCTACGAGGCCGCCGCCTTGGACGGTGCTTCGCGCTGGCGCCAGTTCCTCAGCGTCACCATCCCCTCCATCCGGCCGACGATCCTCTTCACGGTCATCGTCTCCACCATCGGTGCCACCCAGCTCTTCGGCGAGCCCATGCTCTTCGGCGGCAGCGTCGGCATCAGCGGCGGCAGCGGGAACCAGTTCCAGACCCTGAGCCTGCTCATGTACGAGAAGGGCTGGGTGACCGGCGCACTCGGGCAGGCCTCCGCCATCGCCTGGGTCATGCTCCTGCTCCTCCTACTCGTCGGCGGCATCCAGGCCCTGATCACCCGCTCCCATCACAACCGCGACCTCAGGCGTCGCCGCCGCACCACAGGCGGCGCCGCCGGCCACATGCGCAAGAAGGCGGGGAGCTGAGCTCATGGCCCACGCACTCGACACGACGACCACCACCACCGCCAAGGCGCCGCGCGCCAGCCGCTTCCGCCAGTCGCCGGGCCGTCAGCACCACGCGGGACCGCTGACCTACGTCCTGCTGGGCCTGGCCGCCTTGATTTCCCTTTTCCCGCTGTATTGGAACCTCGTCGCCGCTTCCCACTCGGGCGAGCGCGTGGTCGAGGCCCCCGCCCCGCTCCTGCCCGGCCCCCGGCTCCTCGACAACCTCTCCTTCGCCTGGAACCAGGTCGGCGCCGAGCCCCCTCCCTTCGCACCGCCGTCGCGCGGGCCGTGACCCGCTCCGGGACGCGCTGCCCCGGGCCCGGCCGTGCGCCGGCGCCGCACTGCACCTCACCGCGCCTCATGAAGCCCCGTCCCGCCCCGTCCCGCCTCGTCACGCCCTTTTTCGCGCCGCGCACCACTTCTTTCGCCGTGCCCGTACGCCGCCTCGCACGCATTCGCCTGATGAATTCCGGATTCCCGCCGTACGGGCGGCGGTTCACCCTGCCCGCATTCGATTCGCCGCACGTTCACGAAAGGCCACCGCCATGCCCGTGGAATTCCTCGGCATAGCCGCCACCAACGACGGCTCCGAAACCACCGCACGCTCCGGAGCCTCCTTCGACAAGGAGTACATGCTCCGGCTCGCCCGGGCGCACGAGGACCACGGCTGGGACCGGGTGCTGTTCGCCTACGGCTCCGGATCCCCGGACCCCGCGCCGGCGGCCGCGTACATCGCGAGCCGACTGGACCGCCTCCAGATCCTGCTGGCCCACCGGCCCAACGTCTCGTACCCCACCTTCGCCGCCAAGACCTTCGCGACCCTCGACCGGATCAGCGAGGGCCGGCTGGCCGTGCACTTCATCACCGGCGGCAACGACCACGAACAGGGACGCGAGGGCGACACCCTGACCAAGGACGAGCGCTACGCCCGCACCCGCGAGTACATCCGGATCGTCAAGAAGATCTGGACCACCCGCGAGCCCTTCGACCACGAGGGAGCGCACTACCGCTTCCACGATTTCGTCAGCGACGTCTTCCCCGTCCAACAGCCGCGCCCGAACGTGTCGTTCGGCGGTTCATCGCCCGCCGCGTACGCCGCCGGAGGAGCGGAGGCCGACATCTACTGCCTGTGGGGCGAGCCGCTGGAGAAGACGGCCCAGCAGATCGAGTCCGTGAAGGCCGCCGCGCGGGCCGCGGGCCGCACCGACGTGCCGCGCATCCAGGTCGCCTTCCGCCCGATCATCGCCCCGACCGAGGAGCTCGCCTGGGAGAAGGCCCACCGCACGGTGGGCGCGATCAAGGAGCGCCGGCGCACCGCCCCCGTACGGCGCCACCAGGGCGGGGTCCTGGAATCCCCGGCGCCGCAGAACACCGGTTCACAGCGGCTGATCGCCATCGCCGAGGCGGGGGAGCGCTACGACCGCGCGCTGTGGACCCCGACCGCCGCCGCCACCGGGGGCGCGGGCAACTCCAACGCGCTGGTCGGCACACCGGAGACCGTCGCCCAGGCGCTGCTGGACTACCACGACCTCGGCGTGGACATCCTCTCGGCCCGCGGCTACGACCTGCTGGGCGACGCCGTCGACTTCGGCCGCCACGTGATCCCGCTCGTCCGCGAGGAGGTCGCCAAGCGTGACGCCGCGCGTGACGCCGCGAGCGCGCCGGGCCCCGCCCGCCAGAGCCTCACGGCGGTACGCGGGTGACCTCCGCACCGTCCCGCAGGCCCGGCCGATCCACCTCGCCCGGGATCACCTCCCCCCCCCGCCGCCTCGCCCCCCCCCCCCCGCTTAACCACTCTGCCGCAGCCAGCGGTCTTCGCCGCGCATGGTTGTTCGAGGCCGCTGGCAACGACCGCTCTTACTAGTGGTCCTCGCAGCCGGGGCGGAACGGCCCCCCGCCGGCCGGGCGGGTATCGGTGCAGGTCGGGGCTGGTGTGTGGGGGTGGATATGGGACCTTTAGGGACTACGATCCCGGTTCGTATGTGACGTGGGTCCTGTGGGGCGGGTCACCGCCGGGGGGACCGGATCTCACGCTCCGTGCGCGTCCGTATCCCTTTCAGGGGAAGGTTCGGGGTCGGATCCGGCCCCCGGATCGAAGGAAACGGGCGCGTCGAAGGCAGCTTTCCGCGTCGCCCGCCGCAACGCCTTCAGCAGCGTCGGGCCGATCGTGAGCGTCAGTACGACGGTCAGCGCGGCCCGCCCCAGGTCCCAGCCCAGCGACGTCGCCAGGCAGTAGGCCAGGAAGCGGGTCAGGTTCGCGGCCACCGGGTCCCCCGGGTGGAAGGAGATGCCCTGGCCCATGCCCTGCAGGATCACCCAGCCCTGCAGGTTCATGACCGTGCCGTACGCGAACGAGCCCAGGAACCCGTACAGCGCGAGCATCGCCAGCTCGGCCCGTCCCCTGATCCGGTCCGGCCCCGGCAGCAGGCCCGCGCCGAGCGAGAACCAGCCCATCGCGAGCATCTGGAACGGCATCCACGGCCCCACCCCGCCCGTGAGCAGGGCCGACGCGAACATCGTGACCGCGCCGAGGACGAAGCCGAATCCCGGGCCGAGGACGCGGCCGCTCAGCACCATCAGGAAGAACATCGGCTCGAGACCGGCCGTGCCCGCGCCCAGGGGGCGCAGCGCGGCCCCGACGGCGGCCAGTACGCCGAGCATGGCGACGGCCTTGGCGTCCATGCCGTCGTCCGCGATGGTCGCGACGACCACCCCGACGAGCAGGGGCAGCAGGGCGGCGAAGAGCCAGGGGGCGTCCTGGGAGTGGGCGAAGCCGGACTGGCGGTCGGCGAGGAGGGGCCAGCCGAAGGCGGCGATGCCGATGAGGGTGACGAGGACGAGGGCCGCGGCGACCTGGGAGACCGTGAGCCAGTGGCCCGGGGCCAGGATCTTGGCGACCTGCGGTGCGAAGGCGGGGGAGGAGACGACGACCTCGGCGGTCGGGCCGTCCGCGACGATCTCGCCGCCGGCCAGGATCACCACCCGGTGGGCGAGCTCGGCGGCGAGTTCCACGTCGTGGGTGGCCAGGACGATGGCGTGGCCGTCGGCGGCCAGCGCGCGCAGGATCTCGACGAGGCGGGCCTTGGCGGCGTAGTCGAGACCGCGCGTCGGCTCGTCGAGGAGGAGCAGGGCCGGGCGGCCGGTCAGCACCAGGGCGAGGGCCAGGGCCAGGCGTTGGCCCTCGGAGAGGTCGCGCGGGTGGGTGTCGTCGGGGACGTCGGGGAGCAGCTCGCTGACCAGGGCTGCGGCGAGCCGGTCGCGGAGACCGCCCCCGCCCCGGCGAAAGCCGGCGACGCGGGTGGCTCCGGCGACTCCGGCGGCGGCCCGTCGGCGGGCCTCCTCGCGGGCATCGCGGCGGTGGCCGCCCTGGGCGCGGCCGCCGTCTGGCAGTCCCGCCGCCGCCGGACCCGATGGTACATCGCCTCCCGGCAGAGCGGCTCCGCCGCCAGCCCGGGCTCGTCCGGTGCGGGGACGAAGTCGTACTCGTGGATCAGGGCCACGTCCAGGTCCCCGGCGCGCAGCGCGTGCGCGACCGCCGCCGGGTCGGTCTCCGACACCATCGGCTCGAGCCTCGGATGGCGGCGGGCCAGTGCCACCAGGGCCGCCGGGACGATGGCCCTGGTGGCGGTGGGGAAGGATCCGATCCGCAGCGCTCCGGCCAGGCCGCTGCGCGCTTCGGCGAGATCGGCGTCGGCCCGCTCCAGCAGTTCCAGCACTTCCTCGGCGTACCGGACGAGGTTCTGCCCGGCGGGAGTGAGCCGCACCCGGCGGCCGGTGCGCTCCAGCAGGGGCAGGCCGGCCTCGCGCTCGAGGACCCCGAGCTGCTGGGACACGGCCGAAGGGCTGAAGGAGAGCGCCTCGGCCACGGCGGCGATGGTCCCCCGGCGGGCAAGTTCGCGCAGCAGGCGCAGGCGTCGTACATCGAGCATCGGATCAGCTTACGCTTCGGGTAAGAAACGCGAACTGGATTCGACGCTCGGATCGCGCCAGGCTCGACGCATGACACAGAACCTGGCACCGCAGGGGATCCACGTCCCGCTGATCACGCCGTTCACCGCCGCCGGGGAGGTGGCTTCCGGGGCACTGGAGGCGCTCGCCCACGAGGTGCTCGACGCCGGCGCCGCCGGGATCGCGGCCCTGGGCACCACCGCCGAGACGGCCTCGCTCGACGAGGCGGAGCGCGACCTCGTCACCGACGTCTGCGCCCGGGTCTGCCGGGAGCGGGGGGCGTACCTGAGCATCGGCGCCGGGGCGAGCGGGACCCGGGCCGCCGAGGACTCCCTGGCCCGGCTGAAGCACTGGCCCGAGGCACGGGCTGCGCTCGTGACCGTGCCGGCCTTCGTCCGGCCCTCGGCCGCCGGGGTGCTGGCGCACTTCACGCGGCTGGCCGAGGTGAGCCCCGTACCGCTGATCGTTTATCACATCCCCTACCGCACCGGGCAGCCGCTGGACGCGGCCGCGCTGCGAGCGGTCGGGGCGCTGCCCGGGGTGGCCGGGGTGAAGTACGCGGTCGGCTCGGTCGACCAGGACACGGTGGCGCTGCTCGGTGACCTGCCGGAGGGCTTCGCGGTCATGGCGGGCGACGACGCGCACGTCTCGCCCATGCTCGCGCTCGGCGCGGCGGGCGGGATCCTCGCCTCGGCGCACCTCGCGACGGCCCGGTTCGTCGAGCTCGACGCGGCCTGGCGGGCGGGCGACGTGGAGCGGGCCCGGGCCCTGGGCCACGCGCTGGCCCGGCTGTCCGCGGCGGCGTTCGCCGAGCCCAACCCGACGGTCGTCAAGGGGGTGTTGTACGCGCAGGGCCGGATCCCGACCCCTGACGTACGCCTGCCCCTGTTGCCGGCGGGCGGGGAGTCGGTCGCGGCGGCGCGGCGGGAGCTGGCGCGCCTGCGGTGACCCCCGGCGCGACCCGCCGCCCGTCCCGCGCCGCCGCCCGGCCCGCGCCGCCGCCCGACCCGCGCCGCCGCCCCTGTCTCTTCTACACCACTCGCGCTGTCCACGGTTCGAGGCCGCTGGCAACGACCGCTCTTACTAGTGGTCCTCGCAGCCGGGGCGGAACGGCCCCCCGCCGGCCGGGCGGGTATCGGTGCAGGTCGGGGCTGGTGTGTGGGGGTGGATATGGGACCTTCAGGGACTACGATCCCGGTTCGTATGTGACGTGGGTCCTGTGGGGCGGGTCACCGCCGG
The DNA here is from genome assembly GCF_003287935.1 of Streptomyces sp. ICC1. GTDB lineage: Bacteria > Actinomycetota > Actinomycetes > Streptomycetales > Streptomycetaceae > Streptomyces > Streptomyces tritrimontium. Next base: position 8,930,748 of record NZ_CP030287.1, on the reverse strand, counting down.
GGGACCCGGATCTCACGCTCCGTGCGCGCCCGTATCCCTTTCAGGGGAAGGTTCGGGGTCGGATCCGGCCCCCGGATCGAAGGAAACGGGCGCGTCGAAGGCAGCTTTCCGCGTCGCCCGCCGCAACGCCTTCAGCGGCTTCAGCGGTTTCAGCGGCTTTCGGTCCGCTCCGCCCGGGCCGGGAGCGTGAACCCGTCGAACAGGTCGTCCAGGGCGCGCCGCGCGGTACGGGCTGGGGTCGCGCGGACGGCGAGGTCCCGGGCGGCGACGGCCAGCGGGTGGGAGAGGGCGGCGACCCGGCCCGCACGACGGGCCCGGACCCGGAGGGCGTCGGTACGGGTCAGGCGCGCCCTGCTGTAGGCGGCGAGGGCGGCGGTGACACCGGCCCGGTCCACGCGTTCCAGCAGGTGGGCCAGGACCACGGCGTCCTCGATGGCCTGGCAGCCGCCCTGCCCCAGATTCGGGGTCATGGCGTGCCCGGCGTCGCCGATCCAGGCGGTACGGCCGTCGTGGAGGCGGGGCAGCGGGGCGGCCAGGTCGTACAGGTCGTGCTGGAGTACCGCCGCCGGGTCGATCCGTTCCAGGAGGGTGGGGATCGGGTCGTGCCAGGTGCCGTAGCGGCGCAGGAGCTCGGCGCGGACGTCCGCGGGCCGGAATCCCTCGGGGACGACGGCGGTGGCGTAGAGGTAGACCCGGCCGTCGGCGAGCGGGACCGTCCCGAAGCGTTCGCCGCGTCCCCAGGTCTCGCAGGCTTCGGTGACCGCCCCGCCGGGCAGGACGGCGCGCCAGGCGGTCTCCCCGCTGTAGTGCAGGCCGGGGTGGTCCGGGAAGGAGCGGCGGCGCAGTGTGCTGTGGATGCCGTCGGCGGCGATGACCGCATCGGCGGTGAGGTCCCCGGCGGCGGTACGGACCACGGCGCGGCCGCGGGCCTCCTCGACGGCGGTGACGGCAGCCCCGTAAGAGAGGGTGCCCTCGGGGAGTGCGGCGGTCAGTGCCGCGGCGAGCGCCGAGCGGTGCAGGGCGAGCGGGGGCCTGCCGTAGCGGGCCGTCATCGCGGTGGTGTCGGCGCGGTTGAGCCAGACGCCGTCCGGGCGGCGCAGGCCGCCCACGGCCGTGGGGACGGAGCCGCCCGCCGCGGCGGCGGGGTCGAAGCCGATGGCGTCCAGGGCGCGCAGGGCGTTGGGGGCGAGGACGATCCCCGCGCCGGCGGCGGTCGGACCGGCCGCCCGCTCGCAGACGGTGACCCGCCAGCCCCGGCGGTGCAGGGCCAGGGCGGCCGTGAGCCCGCCGATCCCCGCACCCGCCACGACCGCATGACGCGCAAGCTCCTCCGACATGGCACACCTTCCCCTGACCCGCCGACCCTCTACATTCGTAGAGGCCTTACAGGGGACTCTACAGCTGTAGAGGAAGTGGGGGTGGCCGTGGGGGTGGGCGTGGGCGTGCTGCCGCAGCTGCGAGCGCCGATGTGCAGGGCGACGGCCGTCCCCGCGTTGAGGGTGGCGGTGAACCGCCCGCCGGAGTCCACGGTGACCGCGCGGCCGCTCTGGACGTCGCAGTAGCCGCCGGCCGGGAGGGAGGTCTGGAAGGTCCGGGTCAGCGCCGAGCCCTCGTGGTTGATCGCCACGTACGCCTTGGTGCCGCGCCCGAAGGCGATCTGGTCGCCCCCGTTGTCCCACCAGTCGGTGACGGCCTGCCCGCGCGCCGCGTTGCGGAAGCCGACCATCGCGGAGATCTCGCGCCAGGCGTGCTGGCACTTCCAGCCCTCGGAGTAACAGGCGTTCACCGTGCCCCCGTTGGGCGGTCCGGCGTCCCGGTCGGTCCACTCGTAGCCGGAGTGCACGTCCGGGGAGCCGTAGGGCCAGGCGAGCATGAACACGCTGGCGAGGGTGTAGGAGGAGCCGTCCTTGTAGCTGAGGGTGTCGCCGCCGCGCTCGGTGTCGTGGTTGTCGACGAAGACGGCGGACTGGCCGGAGGGCATGTGGCCCCAGGCCTCCCCGAAGTTCTTCAGGTAGGCGAGGTTCTCGCTCTGGAAGACCCGCTTGAGGTCGCGGGCGTAGCGGAACTCCTGTACGTCGCCGCTGCCGAGGTACTCGGTCGGCGAGACGGCCTCGCCCGCCCCGTGGATCGCCTCCAGCTTCCAGTACGCGTTCGGGTTCGCCAGCCGGGACTTGATGTTGGCGAGGTCGGCGGCGGGCATGTGCTTGGCGGCGTCGATCCGGAACCCGTCGACGCCGAGGGACAACAGGTCGTTGAGGTAGCCGGCGATCCGGCCGCGTACGTGGTCCTCGCCGGTGTCGAGGTCGGCGAGCTGGACCAGCTCGCAGTTCTGGACGTTCGCGCGGTCGGTGTAGGTGGAGATCGTCGCCCGGCAGTCGTCCATGTCGGCGCCCGAGTACAGCCCCGGGTAGTTGTACTTCGTGTACGAAGTACCCCCGGTCCCGGTGCCGTCGGAGGCGGCCATGTGGTTGATGACGGAGTCGGCGACGACCTTCACGCCGGCGGCGTGACACGCGTCCACCATCGCCTTGAAGGCCGCCCGGTCACCGAGCCGCCCGGCGATCCGGTAGCTGACGGGCTGGTACGAGGTCCACCACTGGCCCCCCTGTATGTGCTCCTGCGGGGGCGAGACCTGCACGTACCCGTACCCGGCGGGCCCCAGGCTGTCGCCGCAGGCCTTGGCGACGGAGTCGAACCGCCACTCGAAGAGCACGGCGGTGACGTCCTTCTCCCCGGGCGCGGCGGCGAACGCCGGCGACGCCTGCGAGGTGAGCGCGGCCGCGGCGGCGACGGCCGCGAGGGCGGAAACGGAGAGCAACGCGGCGGCGGCTCTGACAGCGCGTGCGGGGGTGAACATGCGGAGTTCCTCCTGGCGGAGAGGCACGGAGCCGGGTGGGGACCGGTCACGGCCGAGTTGGGGATTGCAGCGACCGTAGGTGCCAGGGAGAAGGGCTGCAAGACTTTGCGCAAGAGATTGCAGAATTGTTTCGCGGAGGGGTCGGGGGGGGGGGCCCCCCTTAAACACATCTCCGCGCCCCGTCCACCCCCACCGGCAGCTCGCCGCGCGAGACCGCGTCGGAGACGATCCCCTCCGCCATCCGCCGCTGCCCCTCCAGCAGCGCCCCCCGCACCGCGTCCGCGATCTCCGGGTTCCGCGCCGCCTCCACCAGCAGGTCGGGGATCACCGCCGACGCGACCGGGTGCCGCAGCACGTGTGACATGACCTCGAGCAGCGCGCGCACGTCCCCGTACAGCGACCCCGTCGCCGGTACCGGCAGGCCGTCCACCGCGAACGCCGCCACCAGGTCCAGGACCAGGTGCAGCTTGGACTTCCACCGGCGGTACACGGCCGTCTTCCCCACGCCCGCCCGCCGCGCGATGCCCTCGATCGACATCCGCGCGAACCCGACCGTCGCCAGCTCCTCCAGGACGGCGGCCCTGATCGCCTCGGTCACGTCCTCGCGGAGGACGGCGGCCCCGGCGGGGGGTCTGCGGGCGGGGGCAGGGGCGGGTACGGCGGCGGCAGGCGCGGGATCGGTGGTCATGAGGAGAGCATATCCCGCCACGACGATACGGTTGCGTTCCGACGTCGGACGCCCTAATCTCGGCGTAGCGACGATACGGACCCGTCCCATCGCCAGCGACGCCCTGACCCCGTCGAAAGCGGCCCTCCGTGACAGTGACCACCGCGCCCCCGGCCCACCCCCGGCCCAAGGACCCGTCCAAGGACCGGACCGAGGACCGGACCGAGGCCCGGGCCGAGGACCCGATCGCCGAACTGGCGGCCTCCCACGGCCTGACCCTGAGCGGCGCCCGCCCCCCGCTCCCCCGCTACATCGCCCAGCTCTGGGGCCGCCGGCACTTCGTGAGCGCGTACGCCACCGCCCGGATGCGGGCCCAGTACAGCGAGGCCAGCCTCGGCCAGGTCTGGCACCTGGTGACCCCGCTGCTCAACGCGGCCGTCTACTACTTCATCTTCGGCCTGGTCATGCACGCCAGCCGCGGCGTCGCGGACTACGTGCCGTTCCTGATCACCGGCGTCTTCGTCTGGGACTTCATCGGCAGCTGCGTCAACGCCTCCACCCGCGCCGTCCAGGGCAACCTCGGCCTGGTGCGCGCCCTGCACTTCCCGCGCGCCTCCCTGCCCCTGTCCACCGTCGTCCAGCTCTTCCAGCAGCTGCTCGTCACCATGGGCGCGCTGCTCGTCCTGCTGCTCGCCTTCGGTCAGACCCCCAGCCTGAGCTGGCTGCTGGTCTTCCCCGCCCTCGCGCTCATGGCCGGCTTCTGCGCCGGCTGCGCGATGATCATGGCCCGGATCGGGGCGAAGAGCCCGGACGTCAGCCAGCTGATGCCGTTCGTCCTGCGCACCTGGATGTACGCCTCGGGCGTCATGTGGTCGATCGACTCGATGCTCAAGACGGACCACCTGCCGCACTGGGTCTCGACGGCCCTCCAGCTCAACCCCGCCGCCGTGTTCATCGACCTGATGCGCTTCGCGCTCATCGACTCGTTCCAGGCGGGCCGGCTCCCGCACCACGTCTGGCTGGTCGCGCTCGGCTGGTCGCTGGTCTTCGGCGTCGGCGGGTTCATTTTCTTCTGGAAGGCTGAGGAGGAGTACGGCCGTGGCTGACACCGCAACCGCATCCCGCACCACCACCACCACCCCCACCCGGCCCGGCCCCTGCCCCCGACCCCGGCTCCGACCAGCCCTCCGACCAGCCCTCCGACCAGCGCTCCGGCCGAGCAGGCCCTGCGGGGGCGGATCGGCACCGGGTTCTCGCCCGTCCCGCACCGCTACCGGGTCTACCTCGCCGACGACGACTGTCCGCGCTGCCTCGGCGTCGCCTCCGCGCTCACCGGCCTCGGGCTCCGCGACGCCGTGGCCGTGACCGTCCTGCCGCCCGGCTCCCGCGGCTCCGCCGCCCACGACGAGCTGCGCCGCGCCTACGAGGCCTCCGGGCACCACCACGACGGCACCCTCACCGTCCCCGCCCTCTGCGACGGCTGGAGCGGCCGGGTGGTGTCCAACCACACGCCCGACATCCTGGAAGACCTGCGCCGGCTCGGCACCGACCCGGAATTCCGTACGGCCGGATAGGGATCCGGAGGGGTCCGGCCGGAGCCCCCCGGGACCGTCGCCGGACCCGCTCGGGGCCTTCGTACGGCCTCCGCGCAACGAATCGCCGCCCGCTGCCGAGAACACGCAACGATTCGATGCGGGGAGCGCAATGGTCGTGGCTTGTCGCCGTCGAACGCGCGAACGTACCGTTTGATGACCCCCTCCCCTCCTGCCACAGAGGTCGCTCATGCCCCCGCTGCGCACCGCCCTCCTCCAGAGTTCCGGACGGCTCGGCGACACCGCCGACAACCTGAAGGCCCTCGACGAGGCCGTGGCTCGCGCCGCACGGGCGGGGGCCGGGCTCCTCGTGACCTCGGAGATGTTCCTGACCGGCTACGCGCTGGAGATCGAGGACATCGCGCGGCTCGCCGAACCGGCCGACGGCATGTCCGCCCGTGCCATCGGCGAGATCGCCCGCCGCCACGGGGTGGCCGTGCTCTACGGCTACCCGGAGCGGGACGGCGAGGCCGTCTACAACGCGGCGCAGCTCATCGGCCCCGGCGGGGACCGGCTGGCGAACTACCGCAAGACCCACCTCTTCGGCTGCTTCGAGCAGGACGCCTTCACCCCCGGCGACATCCCCGTCGTCCAGGCGGACCTGGGCGGCCTCCGGGTCGGCATCATGATCTGCTACGACGTGGAGTTCCCCGAGAACGTCCGGGCGCACGCGCTCGCCGGCACCGATCTCCTCCTGGTGCCGACCGCGCAGATGCACCCGTTCCAGTTCGTCGCCGAACAGCTCGTCCCCGTACGGGCCTTCGAGAACCAGATGTACATCGCGTACGTCAACCGCACCGGCCCCGAGGGCGAGTTCGAGTTCGTCGGACTGAGCTGCCTGGCGAGCCCCGACGGGGTGACCCGCACCCGGGCCGGCCGAGGCGAGGAGCTGGTGTTCGGCGAGGCCGACCCCGAGCTGCTGCGGGCCTCGCGCGAGACCAACCCGTACCTGCGCGACCGCCGCCCCGGTCTGTACGCCTCCCTCGTCTGACCGCGGCCGCGCAGCGGCCTCCCCCTCCCCGCCCGCCCCCAGTGCTGCGCTCGTTCCGCTGTCCCCGTGCCGTCCCCCTTCATGCCCCGACTGCGCCAGGAGCTCCCCTGGCAGACACCGTCCTGGGCCCTGGCCTACCAGAGCCTGCGGGCCCACATCGAGGGCGGCAACGGCCGCCTGAAGTCCGTCGACACCGCCCTGCACGCACGCGAGAAGCGGTCGCGGGCGGGGCCGGTGCCGTCGGGGGAGGGGTAGAGGACGACGCCGAAGCCGTGTTCGGCGGCGATGCGGGCGGCGCCGGTGTAGACGCGGGCGAAGAACTCGTTGGTGAGGGCGGGGACGACGAGGAGAGCGGTGCGGGTGGAGCCGAGGCGGAGGTTGCGGGCGGCGAGGTTGGGGCGGTAGCCGAGTGCGGTGGCGGTTTTGCGGACGGTGTCGGCGGTGCGTTCGGAGACGCGGCCGCGCCATTTGTCGCCGAGGACGAGGGAGACGGTGGCCTGGGAGACCCCGGCGGCGGTGGCCACGTCGCGGCTGGTGGGTCTCGTCACACGGTGCTCCTGTAGTGCGAGGTCACGGGGGTGTTCGGGGTTCGGCGGGTGGACCGTCCGAGTGTGGCCATGGTACGTATGACCCGTCACGTTATACGTATTACTTGGCTTACTCCCGGCTGGGTCCGGGCAGAAGGGGGCGGACATGGCCGCGGGTTACGCGGAGCTGCTCAGGACCCGGCATGCCGCGAGGCTGCTGGTGGGCACGCTCATAGGCCGGCTGCCGAACGGCACGGGGCCGATCGCGATCGTGCTGTTCACCCGGGCCGAGGGCGGCAGCTACAGCCTGGCCGGGGCGCTGGCGGCGGCGTACGGGGTGGCCAACGCGGTGGGGCAGCCGCTGCTGGGCCGGGCGGTGGACCTGTTCGGGCAGCCGCGGGTGCAGTTGCCGGCGGCGGTGGTGTCCGCGCTGGGCATGGTGTGGCTGGCGCTGGCCGGGACGGGTTCGGTGGCGGTCGCGTACGGGGCGGTGGTGGTGGCGGGGCTGTTCACGCCGCCGCTGGAGGGCGGGCTGCGCGCGTTGTGGCCGGGGGTGCTGGGGCACCGGGAGGAGCGGGTGCACGCGGCGTACGCGATGGACGCGGTGGCCCAGGAGGTCATGTTCACGGTGGGGCCGCTGCTGGTGACGCTGTTCGTGGCGCTGTGGGATCCGGCGGCGGCGCTGCTGGTGATCAACGCGATCGGTGTGCTGGGGGCGCTGTCGGTGGTGGTGTCCGAGCCTTCGCGCGCGTGGCGTTCGGCGCCGCGCGAGGCGCACTGGCTGGGGGCGCTGCGCTCGCGCGGGCTGCTGGCGCTGCTGGGTTCGTTCTTCTTCGTGGGTACGGCGCTGGGGTCGATCACGGTGGCGGGTGTGGCGTACGCGGACGGGCACGGGGGCCAGGCGGTGTACGGCTGGCTGATGGCGGCGCTGGGTCTGGGGGCGCTGGCGGGCGGTGTGGTCTACGGGGCGCGGCAGTGGCCTGGTGCTCCGGAGCGGCGGCTGCGGATGCTGGTGGCGCTGCTGGCGGTCTGCTACCTGCCGCTGGTGCTGGTGCCGGGGCCGGTTTTGATGACGGTGTTCGCGGCGCTCGCCGGGGTGTTCCTGGCGCCGGCGCTGGCGTGCGCGTTCATCGTGGTGGACCGGCACGCGCCGGCGGGCACGGTGACGGAGGCGTTCTCCTGGCTGGTGACGTTCTTCGGGGTGGGTGCGGCGATCGGCACGGCTGCGGCGGGTCCGTCGGTGGAGGCGGGCGGCACGGCGATGGGGTTCGCGGTGGCGGGTGTGGCCGGAGGTGCGGCGCTGGTGGTCCTGATGGCCACTCAGCGGGTGCTCGCGGGCGGGACTTCGGGCGGGTCTACGGCTAAGCCTTTCAGCGCCGATGGTACTGCAGGGGGGACCCTGTGGGAGAGTAGGACGCCGCCGAACAATCATTGTGGGAAAGCCCCGCACCAGCCCTTTGGGGTTCGGTGCGGGGCTTTTCTGCGTTCCGGGGTAAATGCAGGTGAAGCCCCACCGGTCCGGTGGTTAGGATCCGGGAGTATGAACGAGCACGTGATACGTCCGGTACGAGCGGACGAGTGGGAGAAGGTCAAGGAGCTGCGGATCGCGGCCCTGAAGGATCCGGCCGCGGCGGTGGCCTTCCTCGAGACCGTCGAGCACGGCGAGAGCCAGAGCGATGAATTCTGGCAGGAGCGGACCTCCCGGGGCGCGGAAGGACGTGCGGTCCGGCAGTTCGTCGCCGAGGCGCCCGACGGAGAGTGGAACGGGTCGGTGACCGTCCTCGTGGAGGAGGCCGGCACGTCCGACATCTTCGAGGGCTCCATCGAGCGGACGCAGGGACACCTCGTGGGCGTGTTCGTACGGGCCGGGCAGCGGGGGACGGGTCTCACCGAAGCGCTGTTCGATGCCGCGCTGGAGTGGGCCTGGTCGCTGGACGAGCCCGCGCTGGAGCGCGTACGGCTCTTCGTGCACGAGGACAACGCGCGGGCCGCGGCCTTCTACCGGCGCTTCGGGTTCCGGGCGAGCGGATACGTCGTGCCGATGCCGACCGACCCGTCCGCGAAGGAGCTGGAGTACGTGTTCGAGAGGCCGTAGCCGGCCCCGGTCCGAGCTCGTCCGCCCGCTGTCCCCTGTGGGGGCAGCGGGCGGAGGCGTATCGGCCACGGGGTCAGTGCTGGGGGGTGGTGACCGGGAGGTCCGCCTCCGGCCAGCGGGAGCGGGCCTGTTCGCGGCTGCGGCACAGGGCGAGGAGGGGGAGCGTGTCGTCCTGGAGGAGCTGCGGGAGCTGGGGGACCGGGGCGACCGCGGCGACGTCCTCGAGGACGAGTGCCAGTGGTGGGTCGAGCCGACCGTGGGATGACCGTGCGGCCACGCGACGGCCGTGCTCGACCACGCTGGAGGCGAGTGCGGTCAGCAAGGGCATCGCACCCGGGTGGGTACGGGGATCTTCCAGGGGTTCACCCACCACGTAGAGGGTGCCCCCTTCGGAGACGAACGATGCCAGGGCGAGGGAATCGTTTCGGTTCGGGGTGCAGGACTCCCGGATGTGGATCGAGGAGAGGGCGATCAGGGCGCGGGCCGTGAGGTGCTGGGCGAGCTCGCGGCGTTCGGGGTGGGCGGTGAGGGCGCTCTCGAGCTCGCCGGCCGCGCCGGGGGCGGCCGTTGCCGCCTGCGGGTGGGTCCGGAGGATGCGGACCGGGTCCTGGGCGTTCGTGCCCTGGGCCCAGCGGTGCAGCTGCTTGAAGGGGCGGTCGTCCAGGGCGGCGGCCTGGAGCCAGCAGCGCAGGAGGGTTTCCGCGGTCTCCGCGATGGCCGCGTCCATGCGGGCCTGGGGGCGGACGGGCGCGAGGAGCGCGATGGCGCGGGCGGCGGCGGTGGCGCGGTCCGCGCAGCCTTCCGTGGGGCTCCAGTGGATGCGGGCCGGGGTGTCGCAGAGGCGGGAGGGGTCGTAGAGGAGGACGGGGCCGAGTTTGGCGCGGGCGTCCTTGGTCTGCGACCAGAGGGCGGGGGAGGAGGTGATGACGAGTACGCTTCCGCGGCTGTGAGGCGGGCGGACAGGGGGAAGTGGGGATGACGGTGGGCTGGGATCCGGTGGCGGAGCTGACGGGTGAGGACCGCAAGCTGTTCCAGGGGCGGTGGGAGAAGCGGCTGTGGCTGAACGTGCCGGGCCCCTTCTACACGGGCGAGACGGACACGTGCTGGACCGGGCGGCTGAACGCGCCGGACAACGTGATGTACGCGGCGAGCAGTGAGCACGGCTTGGAGTACGTGTTCCGGCAGCCGCGTGATCCGGGGCAGGTCCGGCAGGTGGTGGACGCGGCGGACGAGGAGCCGTTCCAGGAGTACGCCTGCGACGGGGACCTGTGGTGGACGCCGGTGCTGGTGCGGCGCTGGTGGTCGGAGCGGGCGCGGGTCGAGGAGCACCTGGCGGCCACTCTGGCGGAGTACGGGGAGAGTGTCCACCGGGCGGACCGGGACGCGGCGCTGGGGGCACGGCACTTCCGGAGCTACCTGGCGGACGGGCTCGCCGCGGATCTGCGGGCGTACCTGTTCCGGCTGGAGGAGGGGCGCTACCCCGTGGCCGGGGAGCGGCTTCCGGAGCTGGGGTAGCCCCGGCCCCGGCTCCGGCCCTGGCCCTGGCCCTGGCTCCGACCCTGGCTCAGGCTCCGACCCTGGCTCAGGCCCTGGCCCTGGACCCCTACCCCGTCGTGAGGCGGGTGGGCTGGAGGCCGGTCAGGAGGAGGGTGAGGGCCTCGTCGAGGTTCGCGCCGAGGTACCAGTCGCCGGTGTGGTCCACGCAGTAGATCCGGCCCTCGCGGTCGAGGGCGAGGTGGGAGCCCCCTCCGTTCAGGCGCGTGTCGGCCTCGACGCCGAGGGGGCAGAGCTGGGTGGACAGGGCCCGGCCGAGGTCGGCGAAGGTGCGGGCGAGGTGCAGGCCCGTGAGCGGGTCGAGCCGTACGGCGACGGGGGCGATCTGGCGTCCGGGCCCGGGGGCGGTGATGGTGAGGTTGCCGAATTCCGCCCAGGTCTCGACGGCGGCGGGGAAGACGGTGTGGCGGTGTCCGGCGGGGGTGGTGTGGTCGCGCAGGGCGTCGGCCCAGTACTCGGCCTGCTTGATGTCCCAGCGGCCCGGTTCCCATCCCGCGGTGCGCAGGGCGGAGTCCACGGCGACGGGGAAGCGGGCGGCCGAGGAGCGGTCGTAGGAGGCGGATGCGGTGGTCATGGCAGCGGCTACTCGGGGTGGGTGAGGTCGACGGGTCGTACGCCGAAGTGGGCGAGGAGGGCCTCGCAGGAGCGGCAGGGGGCCGCGTAGGTGCCGTGGAGGGGGTCGCCGTCCTCGCGGATGCGGCGGGCGGTGATCTTGGAGTGCTTGAGGGAGCGGCGGGCTTCGCTGGGGGTGAGGGGCTTGCGCGAGGCGCGCTTGCTGCGGGAGCCCTCGACGCCGGCGAGGTGGCGGGAGAGCAGGATCGCCTCGGGGCATCGGCCGGTGAAGCGTTCGCGCTGGGCGCTGGTGAGGGTGTCCAGGTAGTCCTGGACGAGGGGGTGCAGTACGGGCGGCTGGTCGGCCTTGCCGGCGGTGCCGGTGAGGGTTTCGCCGCGTACGGAGAGGGCGGCGGCGACGGTGGGGAGGATGCCGTCGCGGCGGAAGCGCAGGGTGGGCACGGTGGGGCGGCCGTCGTCGCTGCTCCAGCGCAGGCGCGGGTCGCCGGGTGCGGCGGGGGCCTCGGCGCCGGGGGGGTCCAGGCGGACCGGGTGGAGGTGGGGGTGCGCGTGGGTGACGGCGTCCGGGAGGACGGTGGCGAGCCCGGTGCGCTGGACGATCTCGGTCAGGGCGTTGACCGAGTTGGCCTCCACCGCGATGCGGGGCCGCACCCGGTGTGCGGCGAGGTGGGCGTCGATGTGGCCGCGCGTGGCGAAGTCGCCGCTGAGCAGGGCGAGCGGCTGGTCGGCCAGCTCGCCCAGCGGGAGCGGCGCGGTGCGCCCGGCCTGGGGGTGGGGGGTGCCCACGACGAGGCCGAGGGTCTCGGTGAACAGCTCCGTGCCGGTGATGCCGGACAGGTGGGTGCCGCTGAAGGCGACGCCCAGGTCCAGGGCGTCGTCCAGCAGCGCGTTCTCGATCTGATCTTGGGTCAGTTCCCTGAATTCCAAGGTGATTCCGGGATGCCGTGCGTGGAGGAGCCCGGCCAGCGGGCCGATGAGGTACGCCGTGAAGGTGGGGGTCATCGCGAGCCTCAGGGTGCCGGTCGAGAGGTCCTGGACGTCCAGTACGGCGCGGTCGGCGGCGGCCAGGTCCCGTAGCGCGCGGCGGGCGTGCCGGGCGTAGACCGCGCCGGCATCGGTGAGCCGCACGGCGCGGCCCGTGCGGTCCAGCAGCTGGACGCCCACGGTCCGTTCCAGCTGCTTGATCTGCTGGGACAGGGTGGGCTGCGAGATGTGCAGGTCCTCGGCGGCGCGGGTGAAGCTGGCGTGCTCGGCCACGGCGAGCAGGTAGCGCAGGTGACGGAGTTCCGGTGCCATGGATCCGACTATAGATGACAGCAATAACGATCATGGAAACTGCGACTTGGACGCTATGGATGCAGCTCATGCAGGGTGGAACCCGTCGACCACACGAGGTCGGCACCCACCGAAGGGAGCGACATGCATGACCTCACCGAGGGCGTCGCACGCTTTCAGCAGGACGTGTTCCCGGCCAAGGCGGAGCTCTTCGCCCGCCTGGCGACCACGCACCGCCCGACGACGCTGTTCATCAGCTGCTCAGACGCCCGCGTCGTGCCGGAGCTGATCACCCAGCGCGAGCCGGGCGAGCTGTTCGTCATCCGCACCGCGGGCAACCTCGTCCCCGCCCACGTCCCCGCCCACACCCCCGGCTCGGACGGGGTCGCGGCCGGCATCGAGTACGCCGTCGCCGTCCTGGGCGTGAACGACATCGTGGTCTGCGGGCACTCCGCCTGCGGTGCCATGACCGCTTTGGCCGACGGCCACGACCTCACCGCCCTCCCGGCCGTCGCCGGCTGGCTCCGGCACGCCGGGACCGCGCAGCCGCGTACGGCCACGGCCACCGCCACGGCCGCCGGATCCGGGGACGGGGTGGCCGCCCTGGTCCGGGACAACGTCGCCGCGCAGCTGGCGAACCTGGCCACGCACCCCTCGGTGGCCCGCGCCCTGGCAGGGGGGTCGCTCACCCTGCACGGCTGGGTCTACGACATCCCCACCGGCTCGGTCGGCGAGATCGCCCCGGCCGCCGGCCGCACGGCCGCCCTCGCGGCCTGACCCCTCGCCCCGCGGCCCTCATCGCGGCGAGCGACAGCCTCGCCGGGCCCCGCCGCGCCCTCGCCCGGGCCGAGGAGCTCTCCAGCACCGTGGTCCCTGGAGTCGCCGCACACCGCCTGTGCGCCCGCGGTGGGCTCGCCGCGACCCGCAGCTTCTCCGACTACTGTCCCTTATTGCCTGCGGCTTTAACGGGCGTTTAGCCGTGGGGAGTCCACTCCGGGTGTCTGCCGCAGGGGTGCGGCCGGATTCGTTTCACGCCGGATCGGGGATCCGGCGTCACTTGGGGAAGTTGACACGATGCCTTCAGACAGAGGCCGACTTTGGCGTGCCGTGGCCACGGTGGTGGGTGCGGTGCTCGTGGTGAGTGCCGCGCCTTCGTTCACGACGCTGGCGGAGGCCGCCGCGCCGCCGGCCAGTGAGAGTGATCAGGCGCTCAAGGACGCGAAGAAGTCCGGTAAGCCCGTCGAGGTGATGGGTGAGCGCACCGACTCATCGACGACGTTCGCGAATCCGGACGGGAAGTCGTTCCGCCTGGACACCTCGGCCGTTCCGGTCCGGGTCAGGGCGAAGGACGGGAAGGGCTGGGTGTCGCCCGACGCGACGCTGGAGGTCCGCGGTGATGGTTCCGTGGGTCCCAGGGCGGCGGTGGCGGGGGTCAGCTTCTCGGGTGGCGGGGACGCCTCCAAGCTGGTCACGATCGCCCGCGAGGGCCGTTCGATGACGCTGGGCTGGCAGGGCGGTCCGCTGCCCAAGCCGGTCCTGGACGGGGACAGTGCCGTCTATCCGGAGGTGCTGCCGGGTGTGGACCTGCGGATGACGGCCACGCTGAAGGGCTACCGCGAGGTCCTGATCGTCAAGACGCCGGAGGCGGCGAAGAACCCGAAGCTGGCGCGCGTCGAGTTCGACCTCAAGGCCAAGGACGTGCGGCTGAGCAAGGCCGAGGACGGGGGCCTGTCGGCGACGGACGCGAACGGTGTGCCGGTGTTCAAGGCGCCCCCGGCGCTGATGTGGGACTCGAAGGGTGTGCCGGCGCCGCTGGTGCTGTCGTCGAAGGAGAAGGTCGCGGCGGCCAAGTCGGAGGGCGGCACGCTGCCGCAGCCTCCGGCGGGTGCCGATGCGCCGGTCAAGCCGGCTGACGGCCCGCCCGCGGGCTCGCAGGCGAAGAACATGCCGGTCGACGTCGATACGGACTCGCTGGCCGTCGTACCGGACGCCGCGCTGCTGGGGCAGAGCGACCCGGCCGCGTTCCCCCTCTACATCGACCCGTCGGTGGCTCTGGATGACGGCACGGAGCACACCGCGCTCCGCAATGACGGCGTCAAGTTCTGGGACTGGGACAACGGCGACGACAACATGGGCAAGGGCATGGGCAAGTGCGGTTCCTGGAGCGGCTACTACTGCGGCCCGGGTTATGTGCAGCGCCTGTACTTCGAGTTCTCGCCGAAGAAGCTCGTCGGTAAGGAGGTCCTGAACTCGCGTTTCCGGATCACCGAGCCGTGGGCGTTCCAGTGCGCGGCCCGCAATGTGTGGCTGGTCCGGATGGACGGGGAGATCTCCTCGTCGACGACCTGGGGCAACAAGCCCAACTATGCGGACCTGATGGGTGACCGTTGGCTGTCCGCGGGCCGTGGTTCGGCTTGTGACCCGAACTCGCCGGCCGCTCCGGTCGAGTTCGCCGACAACCTCCCCGACGAGCCGGAGGAGAACCTGACCCCGACCGTCCGTGACTTCGCCAACGGCAAGTACAACCGCCTCAACCTGGAGCTGCGGGCGGAGGACGAGTCGGACACCTCGGCGTGGAAGCGCTTCCGCAACGACGCGGTGCTGTCCGTCGACTACATCGGCAAGCCCAACACCCCCATCTACGTGGGCCTGATCGCAGGCTCCGGTGTTCGGCGTCGAACTCCACCTCGACGGTGAACGGCCCTCCGCGCACCGGTTCGTGACGGACCGCCAGGGGCGCGGCGGCCTTGGCGGCGGCCCGGATGTCGGCGGCGGTGCGGGCGGGGGTGCGGCCGACGGCGGCGGAGCGCGAGACGGGGGCCTTGTCGGCGGAGGTCACCGCCTCCGGGGCGGAGCCGGCGGCCTCGAGGCGGGGCGGGGGCGCGCGGGGTCTTGGGCGGCGGCGGGCTGACCGGCGTGGGCTGGGAGGCCGGAATGCTGTACGGGCTCGCCCGCGCGGGCGTCGACCTCTTCGGCGCCGACCTCGTCGTCGGGACCTCGGCCGGCTCGGTCGTCGGCGCGCAGCTCACCTCCGGGCTGCTCACCCCGCAGGAGCTGTACGAGCGCCAGCTCGGCGACCCCGGCGGGGAGCTCACCGCGAAGCTGGGGGCCTCCCTGATCGCGCGGTACGCCGTCGCGATGGTGCGCTCGCGCGACGCGAAGGCCTACCGGCGCCGGGTCGGGGCCATCGCGCTCGCCGCCGGCACGGGCGCGGAGGCGGAACGCCGCAAGGTGCTCGAGGCCCGGCTGGTCTCGCACGCCTGGCCCGAGCGGCGGCTGGTCGTCGCGGCGGTCGACGCGCTGACCGGCGAGCTCGCCGCCTTCGAGCGGGGGAGCGCGGCCGGACTGGTCGACGCCGTGTCGGCGAGCTGCGCCGTTCCCGGGGTCTGGCCGCCCGTGACGGTCGCGGGGCGGCGGTTCATCGACGGCGGGATCCGCTCCGCGACCAACGCCGACCTCGCCGCGGGCTACGCGCGGGTGGTGATCCTCGCGCCGATGTCCATGGGGTCCGGCCTCATCCCCTCGCCGGCGGCCCAGGCCGCGCAGCTGCGGGCGGCCGGGGCGCAGGTCCTGCTGATCACGCCCTCGCCCGAAGCCCGCAAGGTGTTCGGGCGAAACGTGCTGGACCCGGCGCGGCGCGATCCGGCCGCCCGGGCGGGGCTCGCGCAGGCCGCCGGGCACGCGGCGCGGGCGGCGGAGGTCTGGGCCGGCCCGGCGGCCTGACAATGGTCGGGTGAGTGACGAACAGATTCCGGTGATCCGGGACGTGGCCCAGGGCACGGCCAAGCTGATGCCGGACGTCGATCGGGACCGGGCCTGGCTGCTGACGGTGGACGGCGCCCCGCAGTCGTACGTGGACCTCGACGACCCGGAGCACCTGGAGTTCGAGTACGTACGCCGCCTCGCGCACGTACTGGACTGCGTGGGCGAGCCGGGGGCCGGGCTGGACCTGCTGCACCTGGGCGGGGGCGCGCTCACGCTGGCGAGGTACGCGGCGGCGACCCGGCCGGGCTCGCGGCAGGACGTGGTCGACTTCGACGGCGGACTCGTGTCGCTGGTCGAGGAGTTCCTGCCGGTGGCCGCGGGCAGCGGGATCACGGTGCACGTGGCCGACGCGCGGGCGTGGCTGGCGGCGGCGCCGGCCGCGAGCGCGGACCTCGTGGTGGGGGACGTCTTCGGGGGGTCGCGGGTGCCGGCTTCGCTGACCTCCGTGGAGTACGCGCGGGAGGTGGCGCGCGTCCTGCGGCCCGGCGGGGTCTACGTGGCGAACCTGGCCGACGGGGCGCCCTTCGGCTTCCTGCGGGCGCAACTGGCGAACTTCGGGGCGGCCTTCGGGGAGCTGGCGCTGGTCGCGGAGCCGGGGGGTGTCGCTTTTACACATCTGTACTTGGGTGGGTCAGTACGACTTGGGGAGGCCCAGGGATTGGTGGGAGATGAAGTTGAGGATCATCTCGCGGCTCACCGGGGCTATGCGGGCCACGCGGGAGGCGGTGATCAGGGCGGCCAGGCCGTATTCGCGGGTGAGGCCGTTGCCGCCCAGGGTGTGGACGGACTGGTCCACCGCCCGGACGCAGGCTTCCGCGGCGGCGTACTTCGCCATGTTGGCGGCCTCGCCCGCGCCCATGTCGTCGCCCGCGTCGTAGAGGTGGGCCGCCTTCTGCATCATCAGGCGGGCCAGTTCCAGCTCGATGTGGGAGGCCGCCAGGGGGTGGGCGATGGCCTGGTGGGCGCCGATGGGGGTCTTCCAGACCTGGCGGGTCTTCGCGTAGTCGACGGCCTTGGCCAGGGCGTAGCGGCCCATCCCGATGGCGAAGGCGGCCGTCATGACCCGTTCCGGGTTGAGGCCCGCGAAGAGCTGGAGGAGGCCCGCGTCCTCATCTCCCACCAGGGCGGAGGACGGGAGGCGTACGTCGTTCAGGGTGAGTTCGAACTGCTTCTCCGCGGCGGCCAGTTCCATGTCGATCGGGGTGTGGGCGAAGCCGGGGGTCTCGCGGGGGACGATGAAGAGGCAGGGCTTGAGGCTGCCCGTGCGGGCGTCTTCGGTGCGGCCGACGATGAGGGTGGCGTCGGCGATGTCAACGCCGGAGATGAAGACCTTGCGGCCGGTGAGGAGCCAGTCGTCGCCGTCGCGGCGGGCGGTGGTGGTGATGCGATGGGAGTTGGAGCCGGCGTCGGGTTCGGTGATGCCGAAGGCCATCGTGCGGGTGCCGTCGGCGAGGCCGGGGAGCCAGGCGCGCTTCTGGTCCTCGGTGCCGAAGCGGGCGATGACCGTGCCGCAGATGGCGGGTGAGACGACCATCATGAGGAGGGGGCAGCCCGCGGCCCCGAGTTCTTCGAGGACGATGGAGAGTTCGGCGATGCCGCCGCCTCCGCCGCCGTACTCCTCGGGGAGATTGACCCCGAGGTAGCCGAGCTTGGCGGCGTCCGCCCACAGCTCGTCGGGGTGGCCGCCCTCGCGGGCGACGCGGGCGAGGTACTCGCGGCCGTACTTCTGGCCGAGCGCGGCCACGGCCGCGCGCAGGGCCTTGTGTTCCTCGGTTTCCAGGGTGGTGGTGCCGATGGTGGTGGAGCTCATGCTTCCTCCTGGACTACGGCGAGCAGGGCGCCGAATTCGACCTGTTGGCCGGTTGCGGCGTGGAGCGCGGTGAGCGTGCCGGAGGCGGGCGCGAGGATGCGGTGTTCCATCTTCATCGCCTCCAGCCAGAGCAGGGGCTGCCCGGCGGTGACGGCGGAGCCGGGGGCGAGGCCTTCGGCCACGCGGACGACGGTGCCGGGCATGGGGGCGAGCAGGGAGCCCGGTTCGGTGCGGTCCTGGGGGTCCGCGAAGCGGGGTACGGGGGTCAGTGTGGTGTGGGTGCCCTCGGCGTACGCGGAGTCCACGTGGAGCTCGCGGGTGTTCGAATTGCGTTTCACGTGGAACATGCGCCGGACGCACTCGACTTCGAGGGTGACCAGCTCCGGTGTGGCCGACAGGACGCGGACACCGGGGTGGTCCACCGGCTCCGGGGGGCCGCTGCGGGCGGGGCGGTAGTGGACCTCGTACTCGGTTCCGGCCGCCGTGTAGCGGCGGGTCTGCGGCCTGTCTCTTGTACCCATCTGACGCTGCCGACGATCTCCCCCTCTGGTGGCCCCTGATCACTGCTGGCCACCCGGTCCGGTCGTCAGTCCCGTCGCCGTCCTGCACCAGCCCTGGCTTCGGAACTCCACCACCGCACCGTCCTGCGCACTGCATCTACGGGTACTACGGGTGGTGATACGTACTGCTGTACTGCGAACCGCTTGTACTGCTCGTGGCCTGATCTAGCGCCACGTTTCGGCAGCCAGCCCCGTCGCCTGTCCTGCGTCTGCTCTGGCTTAGAACCCCACTGCCGAACCTCCCGATGCGCGCGCCCGCAGTCGACGCCTTCACCGAGGTACCGCTCTCACTCACTTCACTGCTGGGTTCTGCTCGTGGTGGCCCCTGATGCCTGCGGGCCACCCGGTCCGGTCGTCAGTCCCGTCGCCGTCCTGCACCAGCCCTGGCTTCGACACTCCACCACCGCACCGTCCTGCGCACTGCATCTACGGGTACTACGGGTACTGCGTGTACTACTGCCGGCAGTTCGTCTCTGCCAGGCCCTGCTGTCTCGCTGGGCTACGAGAGAAACCATAGCCACGTCACTGCCCAATGTCTACTCCAGCCGAGATAGATTTGCTCCTGGCTGGTCAGGAGGTAATCGGGCTCGAACACGACTGCTCCCTGAGGCTGCCGAGCTGGACCTGGACACCGGACGCGCCGCCGAGTTCGCGACGCCACTGCGGCGAGCGGTTGCCGATCCCGGCCGCTCCAGGGGAGCGGAGGAGGGGCAGGGGCTGTTGCGGCCAACCGGAAACGGTGTCCAACGGGGTGGAAGAATCGTTTTGACGCACGTGACGGATGATCATGGGGCATGCCTCGACCGCAGTGCTCAGGCCGGCAGCGGCAAGCGCTGAGCCGCTGCCCGTCTTCCGGAACAACTGCGCCGGCGGCCTTCCCGTAGTCCGGCGCACGCCGGTGGGCAGGCCGGTGGAGAGGTCCCGGACGAGAGCGCACCCCCTGTACGCGCGGCTGGCCGAGGAGTGGACGGCCCGCGGCGCCACCGTCCCCTGCCGCCTTGACCCGCTGTGGCAGCGTCTGGTCTCTGCCGAGCACTTCCGGCGCGAAACGGAAAGGACGCTGCGGCAGCTGTATCTGGCAGGGGACGCCCATCCTGATGACGGCGCAGCCGCGTCGGTTCGAGGGGAGGTACTCGCGTGATCCACGGCTCGCTGGTGTGCCGGGGCTGTTCCGGCACCCTCTACGCCGTTTCCACCACCTGCGTCCATTCGGCTCCCTTGCCGACCTGGGAAGTCGATCACGACCGCACCCCGGTCTCCTGCCCCTTGCGGCCTCTCCTGCCCCTGGAAGGGGCGGCCGCCCATATCTCCGAGCTTCCCCACGCCGATCACGTCCTGACGGCACCGGCGTGACGCGATCCCGGGCTCACCGTCAAAGCCCTGCGTGCCCCTGCCTACCCGGGGTAAGCGGGACAAGGCGGCACTGATCCCACACGAGGACGCCGCAGGACGGTGTGAAGGACATGCGCCACCCGAGCACGACCGACAGCCATGCTGCCCACCCGCTGGAGTCCGCCTGCCAGCCCGTGCGGACGGCGCAGGCCCGCGAGGCCGCATCCGACTTCCTGGCCCGCCTCAACCCGCCACCGCCCGAACCGACTGTCCAGAACGTGGTGCTGCTGGTATCGGAACTGGTGACCAACGCGCTCCGGCACGTCGGCACGGTCACCTGCATGGAGCTCCGCGCGAACCGCCACCACATCCAGGTGATCGTCGAAGACCCCAGCCCGGCCCACCCCCAGGACGCCCCTCAAGGGCGCTCCCTCCGGTCGCGTCGCTTCGCGATGGCCTTCGGCCACCCTTGACCGACCGTCCCGTCCCGGAACAACACAAGACTCCCGGGATCCCCCCGAAGGATGGCCGGGGGGAGAGGGGGGAGGGACGGCCCTGCCGTCTGGCCCGCCTGTGGCGTTGAGGCGCACCGGATCGCTACACAGTCCCGCTCGGCTTAGCGGCCGCCGGCCCGTCTGTGGCTGGACATAAGCCGCACTCGCGCCGAGACTTCTCCCTCTCGGCTCAGCGACCGGCGGCCGCCTGTGGCTGGGCATAAGCCGCATCGGATCGCTACACAGTCGCTCTCGGCGCAGCGACTGCGGCCCGTCTGTGGCTGGACATAGGCCGCACACTCGCCACACGTTCTCTCGTCGGCTTAGCGGCCGACGACCGTCTGCGGCTGGGCATAAGCCGCACCCGCGCCGAGACTTCTCCCTCTCGGCTCAGCGACCGGCGGCCGCCTGTGGCCGGACACAAGCCGCACACGGTTACCACGTCCCCCCTCTCGGCTTAGCGACCGGCGGCCGTCTGTAGCTGAGCCACAAGCCGCACACGGTCACCACGCCCCCCTCCTGGCATAGCGGCCGCCCGGCGCCTGTGGTTGGACAGCCGTCCACGGTCACGACGTTGCCTTCTGGGGATGCGTCTGCGGGTTGTTTGGGGTTGGGCGAAGGCCGCGCAGGGGTTGGGAGGCGCCTGACGCCATCTGGCGACGATCCGGCCGACCGTTGGGGAGTGGGAGGCGCCTGAACGTCGTCTGACGGCCATCCTGCCGATCTCCGGGAGGGGGTGAGGGTGCCTGATGTCGCCTGGCGGCGATCCGGCCGACCTTTGGGGGTGGGAAGGCGACGGATGGCGCCTTCGGGCCCCCTTCGGGCCCCCTTCGGGCGGCCCTCGGGCGGCCCTCGGGGTCCCCTTGGGGTCGGAGGGGGCTTGGTGTCGCCTGAGGGTGATCCGTTCGTCCTTAGAGTCCGAGAGCTGATCGTTTACTCCCCAACCGGTCGCCAAACTGGCAGAAAAGGGACTGCCCACGGCCCTCGCGGGCCAGAAAAGCGCTCTACCCGCACCCGCCTCCCCGGAGGTGCACCCCACCGCCCTCGGCGGCTTGTGTCCAACCCAAGGCGGCCCGCAGGCGCATCCCTAGAAGGGGATGTGTCTGCAGGTGGGCGGCTTATGTTCGGCCACAGGCGGCCGCCGGTCGCCGAGCCGAGAAGGGGAACGTTTCGGCGTGAGTGCGGCTTATGCCCAGCCGCAGACGGCCGCCGGACGCTGTGCTGAGAGAGGGAACGTGGCGATGGGTGGGCGGCTTGTGCCCAGCCACAGACGGCCGCCGGTCGCTGAGCCGAGAGGGAGAAGTCTCGGCGCGAGTGCGGCCTGTGTCCGGCCACAGGCGGCCGCCGGTCGCTGAGCCGAGAGGGAGAGGTCTCGGCGCGAGTGCGGCTTATGCCCAGCCACAGACGGCCGTCGGCCGCTTAGCCGACCAGAGAACGTGTGGCGGGTGTGCGGCTTATGTCCAGCCACAGACGGGCCGGCGGCCGCTAAGCCGAGCGGGACTGTGTAGCGATCCGGTGCGCCTCAACGCCACAGGCGGGCCAGACGGCAGGGCCGTCCCTCCGTCCTCTCCCCCCGGCCATCCTTCGGGGGGATCCCGGGAGTCTTGTGTTGTTCCGGGACGGGACGGTCGGTCAAGGGTGGCCGAAGGCCATCGCGTAGCGACGCGACCGGAGGGAGCGCCCTTGAGGGGCGGCGTCAGGATGTTCGTAGGACCCGGTCCCGCCCCCCCCGGGCGGGCCCCGCCCGCCCCGGCGGGGCCCCGCCCGCCACGCCTCGCCCGGCCCGGCGCCGCTTCGCGTAGTCGGACCGCGCCGGTACGTCGCGTACGGGTCGCGGGCCTCCGTCCGGGTGGCCCTGGCGTACGGCTGCCAGGCCGGTCCGGACCTCGCCCGACTCCGCCTCGCCTTCGCCTGGGCCGGGTACGCCGTGGCCCTCCGTCCGGGGCCCCCTCCCGGCGGCGGCTGGGGGAGGGGCGCCGCACCGGATACCGCGGCCGGGCGACCTCCCCCACAGCGCCAGACGCGGAACCCGCCGGGACTGCCAGCCCGCCCGGGAGGGGAGCGGGAGTCAGTGCTCCAGGCCGGTGAACCCCTCCGGTGCCGGGCAGATCCGTTGCCCGACGTGGTCGAAGACGTACAGCTGCGCCAGATCCACCAGCAGCGGAATCTGGGCCCCCACCCGCACCCGGGTGTGGGGCCCGGTCCGCACCACGAGGTCGCTGCGCACCACCACCCGCTGCTCCGGACCGACGGCCCCTTCTCCCTCGGATTCCGGCTCCGGCGCGTCCAGGACGGCCACGGAACCGGACAGCCGTCCCACCGTCCGGTCCCTGAGCCGGCTGAGGCCGCTCCGCTGCGGCCTGCGTCGACGCCCGGGAGCGGCCGGGTGCCGGGGTGCCTCCAGGTCCGTCACCACCGCCGGGCGCGAGCCCGTGTCCACGTGCACCAGTGCCTCGTGCCCCTGGTACTCGACGTGCTCGACGACGCCCGTCATCGCCGCCTCGCCGGGCCGCGCCTGGCTCGGCT
Organism: Streptomyces sp. ICC1; assembly: GCF_003287935.1. Taxonomy (GTDB): domain Bacteria; phylum Actinomycetota; class Actinomycetes; order Streptomycetales; family Streptomycetaceae; genus Streptomyces; species Streptomyces tritrimontium. The sequence continues at coordinate 8,908,130 of NZ_CP030287.1, read as the reverse complement.
GGGCGATCCTGACCGCCTCCGACCGCAGCCCGACGATGATCGGACGCCCCTGCTGGATCCGGAGCAACTGGTGGTCGGTGCTGAGGGGTTCGGGCAGGGCGAGCCGGTGGCGCCCGAGATCGACCGACATGCCCGCGCCCAACGGCGCGTGGACCACCGCCTGCAGCAGGCTGATCCGGGGCGTGCCGATGAACGCGGCCACGAACACGTTCGCCGGCAGGGAGTAGGTGTCGCGCGGCGAGCTGACCTGCTGGAGGACGCCGCCGCGCATGACCGCCACCCGGTGGCCGAGGGACATGGCCTCGGACTGATCGTGCGTCACGTAGACGGTGGTGACGCCCAGTTCGGACGTCAGCCGGGAGATCTCGGCCCGCAGATGGCCGCGGAGCTTGGCGTCCAGACTGGAGAGCGGCTCGTCCATCAGGAACACCGAGGGCCGGCGGGAGATCGCCCGGCCCATGGCCACCCGCTGGCGCTCGCCGCCGGAGAGCTGTCCCGGATAGCGATCGAGGAGGTCCTGGATGCCGAGCATCCGGGCCGTCGCCTCCACCTGCGGCTCGTGGTCCCCGCGGGGGTCGCGCAGCTTGAGCGGGAAGCCGATGTTGGCCCGGCCCGTCATGTTCGGGTAGAGCGCGAAGCTCTGGAACACCATGGCGATGTCCCGTTCGCTCGGCGGCATGTGGTTGGCGTACTCGCCGTCCAGGTACAACCCGCCCTCGGTGATGTCCTCCAGCCCCGCGATCATCCGCAGGACGGTCGACTTGCCGCAGCCCGAGGGCCCCAACAGGACCAGGAACTCACCCGGTTCGACGGTGAGGGTGAAGTGTTCGACGGCGTGGGAGTCCCGCCCGTATCTCTTGCTGACATCGCGCAACGCGATGGAACGACTCATAACGATCCGCCCGGAGCTGGGAATGGTGGCTGGCTCTTAGACACATATGACGCTGCCCGGAGATGGGTATAGGAGACAGACCCCGGGGCGCTGGGCGATGGGACGGCAGTTCGTGCCGACGCGGGCGTAGGGTACGGAGACGGAGACGGGCGGGCCCAAGCAGGCGCCGCGGATCCACTGAGCCCCTGCGGGGGGCGCGCGGGTGGGGGGGATGCAGCCGCGCGGGGGACGCCGCGAACGGGCGGGCCGGCGAAGGACGCACGGCACGGCTGGCGCGCGGGGCGCGGTGCGGTGCCCCGCGCGGCAGCCGTGCCGTGCGTCCTTCGCCGGCCCGCCCGTTCGCGGCGTCCCCCGTGCGGCTGAATCCCCCTCACCCCGGCGCCCCCAGCAGGGTCTCAGCGGATCCGCGGCGCCTGCTTGGGCCCGCCCGTCTCCGTCTCCGTGACCGTCGCCCGGGTCGGCACGAACTGCCGTCCCCGATCCGTGCGCCACGGGGTCACCCGTAGCCCGGCACCGACAGCGGCACCGACAGCGCCGCCGCCACGGGCAGCCGCACCAGCCGTCCGCTCCGCTCCGTGCGGCAGGTGCGGCAGCGGCGTCAGCACCCCGCACGGCGGGCCGCGTTCCGCGGTCGCGGACCACCGGCACCGGCCTGCCCGCCGGGGCGCCCTGCGGCGGCACCCGGCCCACATCGTGCAGCGCTGCGCACTGACGCCCGCGGCGTCAGCGCCGGGCCCGACCACAAGCCGCCGCCAAGGACGGCCCGGCCCGGCGCGTCCACGCCGATGACACCGCGTAGTCCCCGAGCGGCAGCGAAGCCGTAGCCCCGCACCTGCTCCCCGCCGTGTCCGGTGACCCGGACGCGGCCGGTGAGTGCCGTCTCGTGCCGCACGGTCGGGCCCGTCGTCAGGCCGAAGTCCATCGCCGGGGCGGGCAGGCCTCGCCCGTTCACCGGCGCCCGCCGAGCCCGCAGGGCGCCTCCCGAGGCACGGGGTAGGGGAGGGGAAGGGAGAGGGGCGCGCCCCGCGCGGGCGCGCCCCTTCCCCGTGCACGCACCGCGCGAAGGCCGGTAAAGCCCGCGGCGCCCGGCACCGCGCCTCGCCGCGTTGTCGGAGCACCCGAGTACGACCAGTACGCGGGCGCTCCTCTCCGCGGGCGCTCTTCCGCCTTGCGATGCACGGCGCCGGGCGCCGCGACCCGGTGGACCTTTCCGGTCACAGCACTAGCGCGGGCCCCGGTCGAGGTCGAACTCCCCGTCCCTGGCTCCGAGTACGAACGCCTCCCACTCGGCCGCGGTGTAGCGCAGCACGGTGTCCCGGTCCAGCGAGGACCGCATCGCCACCGCCCCCTCGGGCAGCCGGGCGATCTCGACCCGCTCCTCGTCCGGACTGGTCCCGGGCGGGCCCTCCCACTCGACACCGCTGATGTCGAGCGCGTACAGCTCGTCCTTCTCCTGCTGAGTGCCCATGTGCGGCCTCTCCTTCGGTGGTGCGGTCGCTGCCGATTATCGGTGCAGGCCGCCCGTGCGCGGGAGGCTTTGCGGAACCTTCCGCCCCGCCCCGCGCGCCCGCGGGGTAACTCGCCGCCGACCCTTACTCCGGCAGGTGCCGCTCCGGCCGCGCCCCGAGCAGGCTCCGCCGGAGGTCCCCGACCGCCGGCCGTACCCGGTCCGCGGTGCGGTGCGGTGCGGTGCGGTGCGGTGCGGTGCGGTGCGGTGCGGTGCGGTGCTCCGAGAACCGGGGGGCACGACCGGCCGATGATCCGCAGAAGGTGGGTTCGCCCTGCCCGCGCACACCCCCCGCCGCTCGGCAGGCTGTCTCTACTACTCATCTCCGAGCCCACGAAAGTGGCGGCCCGGGGCGCGGCGGCCGGGGTCACGGGGTGCCGTCCAGGAAGCGCAGGACGGCGAGGACGCGGCGGTGGTCGCCGTCGGCGACGGGCAGGTCGAGCTTGGCGAAGATGTTGTTGATGTGCTTGGCCACGGCGCTCTCGCTCACGACGAGTTCGGTGGCGATGCCGGCGTTGGAGCGGCCCTCGGCCATGAGGGCGAGCACGTCGCGTTCGCGCGGGGTGAGGCGCTCGAGCGGGTCCGGGCCGCCGCCCCGGCGCAGCAGGAGCTGGGCGACGACCTGCGGGTCGAGCGCGGTGCCGCCCGCGGCGACCCTGCGCAGGGCGTCGATGAACTCCTCCACGTCGGCGACGCGTTGTTTGAGGAGGTAGCCGATGCCGGCGCTGGTCTGGGTGGCCAGCAGATCGGCGGCGTAGCGCTCCTCCACGTACTGGGAGAGGAGCAGGACGGCGGTGTCGGGGTTCTGCTGCCGGATCATGAGGGCCGCGCGGACGCCTTCGTCGGTGAAGCCGGGCGGCATCCTGACGTCGACGAGGGCGAGTTCGGGCCGGTGTTCCTCGACGGCGGCGAGCAGGCCCTCGGCGTCCGCGGTCTCGGCGGCCACCTCGAAGCCGGCCATCTCGAGGACTTTGACCAGTCCGATGCGCAGCAGGACGGAGTCCTCGGCGATCACGGCACGCACGGCAGCTCCACGGTCAGGATCGTCGGCCCCCCGACGGGGCTGTCGATCACGATGCTTCCGTCGACCGACCCTACGCGCTTGCGCAGTCCGGTCAGTCCGGTGCCCCCCGCCGGGTCGGCGCCGCCCACTCCGTCGTCGGTGACGGTGAGCCGGAGCACTCCGCCGGCCGTCCGGGCCACGCGGACCGAACAGCGCTCGGCGCGGGCGTGTTTGGCGACGTTGGCCAGGGCCTCGGAGACGACGAAGTAGGCGACGGCCTCCACGGTGGGTCCGGGCCGGACGGCGAGGTCCACGGACAGTTCGACGGGCAGGGGCGCGCGGGCCGCGATCCCGGAGAGCGCGGCGTCGAGCCCGCGGTCCTCCAGGACGGCCGGGTGCAGGCCCCGGACGAGGCTGTTGAGCTCCTCGATGGCCTCCTTCGCCTGGCGGTGGGCCTCGTCGATGACGGCCTTGGCCTCGGCGGGCAGGCCGGGGAGGGTGGCGCGGGCTATGCCGAGGTTCATCGCGAGGGCGACCAGGCGCTGTTGGGCTCCGTCGTGCAGGTCCCGCTCGATGCGGCGGCGCTCGAGGTCGGCGGCGTCCAGTACCCCGGCGCGGCTCTCGGCGAGGTCCTCGACGCGGCGCTCGAGTTCGCGGGCCCGGTTGGGGCCCAGGAGGGCGAGGGCGGCGCCGGTGTCGAGCCGGCCCAGGAGGGCGGCGAACCAGGGGGCGGCGAGCAGGAGCAGGCCGCCGGTCGTGGTGAGCACGTCGTACTCGCGGGTCCAGCCGGGAGTGGAGGAGGCGGGCAGGGCCCAGGACCACCCGTAGACGGTGGCGCAGACGACGCCGGCGACCCAGGTGAGGACCAGCAGGCTCCCGCCGAGGGCGGCGAGCGGGCTGACCAGGAAGTGGTAGCCGTACTGCCGCCAGGTCGCCTCGGAGCGCAGCCGCTCGATGAGGCCGCGGACGCTGAGCCCAGGGTGTTCGCGGGCCACACGCGGGATGTCGATTCCCAGCAGCGACCAGCAGCGGCTGCGGTGCAGGGCGGTGAGCACCGGGGACAGCAGGACGACCAGCAGCAGGGGGACGGGGCTGTGCCCGGGGGGGGGGGAGGGGGTTGTGCGTGCCGAGCCCGCCCGTGGTGCGTCGGCAGCTTCGGATGTGTATAAGGGACAGCCACTCCCGGGTGGAGATCAGCTCTTCCGCGTCCGCGTCCGCGAAGCCGTATGCCGAGGCCACGAACCAGAAGTCCTCGGCTATCTCCTCGCGCGCCACGGTCTCGATCTCGCTCCCCGCCGCCTCGAACTCCGCCTCCAGCAGGTTGAACTCCTCCGTCGCCGCCCCGGTCAGCACGTACAGCGCCGCCAGGTCGGCCGGCCGCTCCGCCTCGATCCGGGCGCACAGTGCGCGCAGGATCGCGCAGCCCTTGTCGAGGACGTGATCGGGGTAGTACTCGTCCGCGTACAACTGCTGGAGGAAGGCGCGCTCCGCCACCTGCTGGTTCGTGATCGTGATCGACATGATGACCCCCGGTGTGCCTCGAAGACCCGACGTCTCGATGCTGCACCACGCCACTGACAGCGGCGGCCGATCCCTACGCGCGCAGGGCCCGCGAGAGGGTCTTGGCGATCTTCTCGGCGTCCAGGGCCAGTTCGCGGAGGTTGCCGCTGATGGGATTGGTGAAGCCGGTGAAATAGAGGCCTGGCGCGTCGGGCGGGGTGTGGGATCCGTGGACGTGGGGGCGGCCCCGGTCGTCCAGTACGCCGAGCTCACCCACCAGGCCTTCCAGGGCGCGGCGGTAGCCGGTGGCGGCGATCACCGTGTCCGGGGAGATCCGCGAACCGTCCGCGAGGACCACTTCGGCGCCGTCGAGGGAGGCGACCGCGGCGACCGGTTCGACGCGGCCGGCGCGGATCGCGTCGATCAGGCCGACGTCCTGGACCGGGATCGAACCCTGCTTGACCCTGCTGTACAGGCCGGTGGTGGGGCGCGGGAGCCCGTACGCCGACAGGTCCGGGACCGAGGCCTTGCCGACGATGGCGCCGAGGCGGTCGACGAGCCCCACGGGGAGCCTGCGCACCAGGATCCCGGTGCGCTGGGCCGGCCAGCCGGCGGTGGAGCGGCGCAGGATGTGTGGGGCGGTGCGCACGGCGAGGCGGACCCGGGCGGCGCCGCCGTCGGCCAGATCGACGGCTATCTCGGCGCCGGTGTTGCCGACGCCGACGACGAGTACGTCGCGGCCGGCGTAGGGGGCGGGGTTGCGGTAGTCGGCGGCGTGCGCCAGCGAGCCCTCGTACTCGTCCAGGCCCGGCCAGTCGGGGATGACGGGGGTGTGGTTGTACCCGGTGGCGACCACGACGGCCCGGGCGGCCATGACGCGGCCGCCGGTGGCGTGCAGGATCCAGCCGGTGCCGGAGTTGGTGCCCGCCTTACCGGGGTTGCTGTCGCCGTCGCCGTCGCCGCTCGCGCCGTCGTCGCCGGCGGTGTCGGCTCCGGCCGTGTCGGATCCGGCGGAGGCGCGCTCGATGCGGGTCACCTCGACGCCGGTGACGATCTCCAGCTCGTGGAACTCGGCGTACTTCTCCAGGTAGCGCACGACGTTCTCGCGCGCGACCCAGCGTCCGAAGCGGCGCGGCATGGCCAGGCCCGGGAGGGCGGAGAGGCGCCGCGTGGTGTGCAGGTGGAGCCGGTCGTAGTGGCGCCGCCAAGAGGCGCCGACGGACTCGGACTTCTCCACGACCACCGCACGGACCCCGCGGGCGCGCAGCGCGGCGGCGACGGCGAGGCCGCCGGGACCGGCTCCGATCACGTAGACCGGGCGGGGCTGGGTGGACATGTCGGGTGCTGTCGGGAGTCCGGGCATGAGGTGTGAGCGTATCGCCGTGCGGGGCCGGTGGGTCTCGGACGAGGAGGGAATCGATTGCGGATCGATCACGGGGGCGCGGGCGTCGTCGGCAGCGTCAGAGGTGTATAAGGGACAGGGAGTAGGGGGCGGGGTCGGCCGGGATGCCCCTTGCGGCGGCCGCCGCGGGCAAGGCATGCTTCGCCACAGCAAAGTGGGGGAGGAGTGTCTGTGGTGGACAAGCGGACCGTGGTGACCGCGGTGTTGTGCGCGATGGCGGCGCTGGGTGCGTCCGCTGCGATGACGAAGGTGGTGCCGGTCGATGAGGGCAAGGCCCCCGCGCACGCGAAGGCGGCACCCCCGACGACGTCCTCCACTACCCGCCCGTCGCAATCGCAACCACCGAAGCAACCTCAGCTGTCGACCAGCCCGAGCCCCACGCCGTCGGCTCCGCTCCCCGCGGCGGGCGGGCCGGCGACTTTCGCCGGGGCGCTGTTCGAGGGCGATGTGACCGGGGCTCACTTCTGTACGGCCACCGTCGTGCACAGCCCCGGGCGGAATCTGATCGTCACCGCGGGCCACTGCCTGCTCGCGGGCCGGGCCGGCGAAGGCGGGGCGATCTTCGCACCCGCGTACGCGGACGGGCGCGCCCCGTACGGCACCTGGAAGATCGCCGAGGTCTTCGAAGACCCCCACTGGGCCGACGACACGGACGACGACTACGACCTCGCCTTCGCCCGCCTCGCCCCCGACGCCTCCGGCCGCAACATCGAGGACGTCACCGGCGCCGCCGTCCTGGACACCACGGGCCGCACGGGCGAGGAGGTCACGGTCACCGGCTACCCGGCGGACCGCAAGGTCGCGCGCACCTGCACGTCGCGCGCGGTCCGCATCACCGCCACGGAACAGCGCTTCGACTGCGCGGACTTCCCGGGCGGCACGAGCGGCAGTGCGTGGATCGCCGGCGACGGCAAGATCATCGGCATCCTGACGGGCGGGGACACGGACGACGTCTCGACGAGCACGATCCTGGCCGACTACGCGGCCGCGCTGTACGCGCGGGCGACGGGCGCGGCGGGTGCGGCGGACGCCACGGGCGCGGGAGGCACGGTGGGCGGCGACGCCCGCTGAGCCGGTACGCCGACTGCCACGCCGACTGCCACGCCGACGGCGACGGCGACGAGACGGTCCGGAACCCCAAGAACGGCGCTGCCCGGCTCTTCACGCCCAACTGACCGTCCTCGAAGCCGAGCCGGCCCTGCCCTCGGGCAACGGGCAACGGCCCGCTGGTGAACGACGAGTACCGGATCGCCCCGGCCGCCCCCTCCACCGTCACCGGATCTTACGAGGCCCTGCGCGCGGCCGGGCTGCGCGCCGCGGCCCGCGAGCTCGCCGGGGCGATGCCCCGCTGAGCCGCCGAGCGGGGCGGTGATCAGGCCAGCAGCCCCAAGTGCACGGGATCGGCGGGGGCTTCGACCAGCAGCTCGGCGAGTCGCGGGGGCCACAGCGGTTCACCGAGGGTCGCGAGGCTTTGCGGCGACAGCCAGCGCCAGTGGGCGTCGGGGGACTCCGGGACGGGGTCGCGGTGGGGACCGTCGGTGACGTAGATGTGCTCGTGCTGGCGCACGGGGATGCCCTGGTGGGTGAAGTCGTGCTCCCAGGTGCAGAGCAGCCGCCGCGGCTCCAGGTCCGTCCACCCGGTCTCTTCCCGCAGCTCCCGCCGCACGCACTCCTCAGGCGTCTCCCCGGGATCGATCCCACCGCCCGGCGGCAGCCAGTGGATGCCGACCTCCACGTTGTTCTCCCGGAACAGAAACACCGATCCGTCGGGGTCGAGGACGACGATTCGCGCTGCCTGCCGTGGAATTCGCATCAGGTCAGCGTACGACGGGGTCTCCGGGGACGGCAGGGGTCTGACGTGCGGAGGGTGGAGGCTGCGAAGACAAAGGAAGCGTCCGTTCCTTGAGAACTCAACAGCGTGCCAAAAATCAACGCCAAAAAGTTGATACCCCGTCCATTTCGGTGGATGAGGTTCCTTTGAAAAAGACCTGTGAGGTCGCGGTTCTGCCGTGATGCTTGCAGGCAATTACACAGCGAGGATGCAGTGGACGGTCGGTCTTATTCCGACATGACTGTCCCGCTCTAAGTGCGTGTGCACCCGATTACGGGTAAACATTCATGGAGAGTTTGATCCTGGCTCAGGACGAACGCTGGCGGCGTGCTTAACACATGCAAGTCGAACGATGAAGCCCTTCGGGGTGGATTAGTGGCGAACGGGTGAGTAACACGTGGGCAATCTGCCCTTCACTCTGGGACAAGCCCTGGAAACGGGGTCTAATACCGGATAACACTCCTGCCTGCATGGGCGGGGGTTAAAAGCTCCGGCGGTGAAGGATGAGCCCGCGGCCTATCAGCTTGTTGGTGGGGTAATGGCCCACCAAGGCGACGACGGGTAGCCGGCCTGAGAGGGCGACCGGCCACACTGGGACTGAGACACGGCCCAGACTCCTACGGGAGGCAGCAGTGGGGAATATTGCACAATGGGCGAAAGCCTGATGCAGCGACGCCGCGTGAGGGATGACGGCCTTCGGGTTGTAAACCTCTTTCAGCAGGGAAGAAGCGAAAGTGACGGTACCTGCAGAAGAAGCGCCGGCTAACTACGTGCCAGCAGCCGCGGTAATACGTAGGGCGCAAGCGTTGTCCGGAATTATTGGGCGTAAAGAGCTCGTAGGCGGCTTGTCACGTCGGATGTGAAAGCCCGAGGCTTAACCTCGGGTCTGCATTCGATACGGGCTAGCTAGAGTGTGGTAGGGGAGATCGGAATTCCTGGTGTAGCGGTGAAATGCGCAGATATCAGGAGGAACACCGGTGGCGAAGGCGGATCTCTGGGCCATTACTGACGCTGAGGAGCGAAAGCGTGGGGAGCGAACAGGATTAGATACCCTGGTAGTCCACGCCGTAAACGTTGGGAACTAGGTGTTGGCGACATTCCACGTCGTCGGTGCCGCAGCTAACGCATTAAGTTCCCCGCCTGGGGAGTACGGCCGCAAGGCTAAAACTCAAAGGAATTGACGGGGGCCCGCACAAGCAGCGGAGCATGTGGCTTAATTCGACGCAACGCGAAGAACCTTACCAAGGCTTGACATATACCGGAAAGCACTAGAGATAGTGCCCCCCTTGTGGTCGGTATACAGGTGGTGCATGGCTGTCGTCAGCTCGTGTCGTGAGATGTTGGGTTAAGTCCCGCAACGAGCGCAACCCTTGTCCTGTGTTGCCAGCATGCCCTTCGGGGTGATGGGGACTCACAGGAGACCGCCGGGGTCAACTCGGAGGAAGGTGGGGACGACGTCAAGTCATCATGCCCCTTATGTCTTGGGCTGCACACGTGCTACAATGGCCGGTACAATGAGCTGCGATACCGTGAGGTGGAGCGAATCTCAAAAAGCCGGTCTCAGTTCGGATTGGGGTCTGCAACTCGACCCCATGAAGTCGGAGTTGCTAGTAATCGCAGATCAGCATTGCTGCGGTGAATACGTTCCCGGGCCTTGTACACACCGCCCGTCACGTCACGAAAGTCGGTAACACCCGAAGCCGGTGGCCCAACCCGTAAGGGAGGGAGCTGTCGAAGGTGGGACTGGCGATTGGGACGAAGTCGTAACAAGGTAGCCGTACCGGAAGGTGCGGCTGGATCACCTCCTTTCTAAGGAGCACAGTACCGATTGCAGACAAACGTTCTGCACGGTCAGCTCAGGGTGGAACGTTGATTAGTTGGCACGGTTTCGCCTCGGCCGTCCCCCCGCCCCCGCGCGCCGGCCCGCCACCGTCCTCGCCATGAGCCCCGGCGCCCGGGCCGCCGTCCTCGGCGGCCGGATCCTGCCGGAGCTGATCCGAGTGGCCGACGTGGACCCCGAACTGCTCGTGAGCGACTTCGGGTTCGCCTTCGTCGAGGAGTCCGTGCGCCGACGGCTGGCCGCGGCCGAAGTGCTGGTGACCGGCTGGGGGTGCCCTCCGCTGGACGAAGAGGCGTTGGCCCTGATGCCGCGGCTGCGGGCCGTGGTGCACGCGGCGGGCAGCGTCAAGAACCATGTCACCCAGGCCTGCTGGGACCGCGGGGTGCTGGTCTCCAGTGCCGCCGCCGCGAACGCGCTGCCGGTCGCGGAGTACACGCTCGCCGCCATCCTCTTCTCCAACAAGCGCGTCCTGGAGTCGGCACACGCCTACCGCGGGACCCGCGCCCCCATCGACCTGCTGCGCCGCTACCCGGCCATCGGCAACTACCGCCGCACGGTCGGCCTGGTCGGCGCCTCTCTCATCGGGCGCCGGGTCCTGGAACTGCTGCGCCCCTTCGACTTCCGGGTGCTCGTGCACGATCCGTACGCCGACCCGGCCGAGCTCACCGCCCTGGGCTCGGAACCCGTCCCGCTCGACGAACTCCTGCGCCGCAGCGACGTCGTGAGCCTCCACGCTCCCGAGCTGCCGCAGACCCGCCACCTGCTGAACGCCTCCCGGCTGGCCCTGATGCCGGACGGGGCCACCCTCGTGAACACGGCGCGCGGCTCGCTCGTCGACACCAGGGCGCTGACCGAGGAGCTGCTCTCGGGGCGGCTGCACGCCGTCCTGGACCACACCGAGCCGGAGGTGCTGCCCGCCGTCTCCCCGCTGTACAACCTGCCGAACGTGCTGCTCACCCCGCACGTGGCGGGCTCCCTGGGCGGGGAGCTGGAGCGGCTGGCGGCCACGGCCGTGGACGAGGTGGAGCGCTACGCCCTCGGCCTCGGCTTCCGCCACCCCGTCGACCGCGACCGGCTCGGCTACTCGGCCTGACGCTCCCCACGGGACGCTGCGACCAGCGCCTCCAGGTGCTCCCGGCCCCGCGCGAGCTGCCCCGGCAGTTCGGCGGCGCCGGGATACCAGCGTTTCTCGTACTCCCAGCACAGCCAGCCGCCCGGCGGCAGCAGGGCCACCGCCTCGCCGAGCGGCAGCACTCCGCCGCCGAGTCCGAGCGGGGTCAGCTCGTCCACCGACCGCACGTCCTTGACCTGGGTGTAGCCCAGGTGCGCGGCCAGGGCCCGGCTCGACTCGGCCGGCGGCTCACTCCCCAGCCAGGTGTGCAGTACGTCCCACAGCGCGCCCGCGCCCGGGTGCGCGACCCGGTCGAGCACCCGGGCCGTGGCGGTCCCGGTGCGGTGCGAGTCGTGGGTCTCCAGCAGGATCCGCACCCCGTGCCGCTCGGCGAAGGGCGCGGCGGCCAGGAGCCGACGGACCGCGTGGGCGTCGGCGTCCCGCCAGGACTGTTCGCCGCCGCCGGGGAAGACCCGTACGTAGGGGGCTTCGAGGTCGGCGGCGAGCCTGACCAGGGCACGGATCTCGGCGAGCACCGGCTCGTCGGGGCCGGGGGCGGCCACCTTGGCATACCCCGCGACGGTGAGGGCGGTAACACCGGCGGCGGTCAGGGTTCGCAGGCCGGCCGCGCGGTCGGCCCGCGGACTGCCGGGGTGCAGGGGCTCTTCGGGGTGGGCGCGCAGTTCGAGGCCGTCGTAGCCGTGGGCGGCGGCGAGGGCGGCGCTGCGCTCCAGCGCGGTACCGGGCAGGCCGAGCGTGGAGAAGGCGTACCTCACGGGGAGGCGGAGGGCAGGCCGAGCAGGGCGGCCAGGCGGGGCGACGCGGCCAGGGAGGCGGCGGCGCGTTCCTCGGCGTCGTGCGCGGCTTCGGCCGCGTCGGCGGCGTCCGCGGCGCGGGCTGCGGTCAGTTCGGCGCGGGACTCGGCGGCGGTGGCCTGGCGGGCGGCGTCGGAGGCGGTGCGGGCGGCCTCCCGGGACTCGTGCCAGGCGGCCACGGCCACCTTCTCGGCGTCGGCGGCGGCCAGGGCCGCGCGGGCCGGGTCCGCGTCGGGGGCGGAGTCGTCGAGCCAGCCGGCCCGGACGGCCTCGGCGGTCTCCTGCTGGACCTCGGCGAGGCGGGCCCGCAGGTGCTCGGCCTCGCTGCGGGCCCGCTGGGCGGCCGTGGCGGCGGCGGTGGCGGCGCGGTGTGCGGCCTCGCCGGTCTCCTGGAGGACGGCGGAGCGCTCCTCCTCCTCGTTGGCGGCCCCTTCGCCCTGCGCGGCGGCGGTGTGCAGGGCCCGTACGAGATCGGTGGCGGCGGTGGCCCGGGCGGCCAGTGCCGGGGCGGCGTCCCGCTCGGCCTCCAGGATCGCGGCGGCGACCCGGGCGGAGCGGTCGGCGGCGGCCCGGTGGCGCAGGACGTTCTCGGCGGCCTGCCAGGCGGCGTGCAGGGTGCGGGCTTCGAGGAGCTCGCGGCGCTGCGCGGCGGCGGCCTTGTCGGCGACGGTCAGGGCCAGCGAGGCGTGCCGGTAGGCGAGTTCGGCTGAGACGGCGGCGCTGCGCGAGCGTGCGGAATCGGCGGCGGTGACCTCGTGGGCGGCGCCGGTGACCCGCTGCGCGAGGTCGGCGGCGCGGCCGCGCTCCTCGGTGGCGCGGGCGGACAGCCGCCGGGCCAGGGAGCGCGTGCGGCGCTCGGCGCCGGCGTGGACCTCGCGCAGCCGGGACCGGGTCCCGGAGGCTTCGACGATCTTGGTGAGGAGGTCGACCGAGCCGGCGGTGAAGTCCCGTTCGGCCATCAGCTCGGCACGGCGGCCGAGCTTGTTGCCGAAGCCGTGGACGAGGTCGGCGAGACCGTCCGTGTCGCGGGTGTCGGTGACGGCGCGCAGCAGCAGGTCGGTGAAGTCGGAGTCCTTCTTCACCGCGAAGAGGCCGGCGGCCTCGCCCTCGTCGGCGTTCATCTCGCGCTGGTAGCGGAAGAGTTCGGGGTCGAGGCCGAGCTCGGTGAGGTGTTCGTTCCAGCGGTCGTGGATCTCCTCGAAGTACACCTCGAGGTGCGGATACGCCTTGCCGGCCTCGGTGAGGGCGTCGCGGAACCCCTTCATCGTGCGGCGGCGGCCGCTGGCTCCCGAGACGCCTTCGGCGGGCGGGCGCACCGAAGTGGCCTCGGCCACCGGGAGGTTGTCCAGGCCGAGGCCCGGGCCGGGGCGGAAGGAGTACCAGGCCTCGGCGAACTTGCGCGGGTCGTTGGAGACCTGGCGTCCGCGCCACTCGCTGACCTTGCCGACGACCACGCACTCGCCGGTCTGGGTGTGCTGCCACTCCAGGGCCACGTGGCCGCAGTCGTCGGCGAGCAGGAACTTGCGCAGCACTCCGGAGCTCGCGCCGCCGAGGGTGTTGCGGTGGCCGGGCAGCATGACCGAGAAGATCAGCTTGAGCAGGACGGACTTGCCGCCGCCGTTCTCCAGGAAGAGCACGCCGGCGGGCGCGGGGCGCCGGGGGCCCGGTTGGGGCGCGAGCGGGCGCGGCCCTCGTGGAAGGTGATGCCCCGGAACTCGGGGGTGTCGAAGGTGCGGGTGACGACGGCGTCGGCCCCGAAGAGCGCGGCGGGCCCACCGGCGGCGGCCCCTGCGCCGTCCCCGGTGCCGCTGGTCAGGGGTAGAAGGGGGGTAAGAGACAGGCGTAGGGGGTGACGTAGGCGAACCAGGGGCGGGTGTCGGTGGACGCCTTGTCCAAGAAGCCCAGCGTCCGGTTCTTGATGACGTTCGTGGTGTAGCCGTTGATCGTCTGGACCGACCCGTTCACATTCCACTTGGCGTCGACGTATCCGGGCTGGAGCAGCGCGAAATCCTCGAAATGCGGGGGCGCGTCGGCGATGTTCCAGGAATTCAGGTATTTGCCGAAAAGACCTGTGCGATATCCGGCCTGCTTCAGATGGCGCTGGACGGTGGTGCTCTGGTCCAGGGCGGCCGAAGCGGCGTTGTTGCGGACCCCGTGGTTGTGGGCGTGGCGGCCGGAGAAGATCGAGGAGCGCGAGGGTGCGCACAGGGGTGTGGTGACGTGGCCGTGGTGGAACTTCACACCTTGGCCGGCGAGCCAGGCAACGGTCTTCTGAAGTGCCCATTCGGTCTGTTTGGGCTGGTCGTCGGTGACGATCAGCAGAATGTTCGGGCGGTTCGCGGCCGCTGCGGGGCTCGCCGCCGCCTGGCCGATCGCGGGCACGGTGACGGCGGCTGCCGCCGCTGCCGTGCCCGCGAGGAATCCTCTCCGGCTCACCTGCGCCCGGGCTTTCTTGCTCATCGGTATTTCCTCCTGCCGTCCGAAGGGGAAATGGTGTGGCGGCCACTTGCCATGCGGAAAGCGTAGAGGGAGCCGAATCCCCTTTCCATGTACGGAGTGTGAAATGACATCAGGGGCGGCAGAACCGGCGGCGGGGGCTCAGTCCAGGGCCGGGTGGACTTCCGGATGCTCGTCCCACCAGGCCCGGTGGAAGGGGTTGTTGTCCACGTTGGCCAGGTACGCGCGGGCCGCCGAGCTGTAGAAGAGCTCCGCCTGCCGGGCCGAGACCGTCGAGCGGTTCCAGGCGAGGCGGATCCGCCCCATGATGGGGGCGCCGATCAGGGGGCGGATCACCGTGCCCGCGACCGCCGGCGCGGTGGGCTGGCACAGGGAGACGGCGCGGCCGGCGGAGATCAGGTCGTACTGCATCATGCGGTCGGTGATGCGGTAGCGCAGCGAGGGGACGAAGCCGGCTTTGGCGCAGGCCTCGACCAGCGCCTCGGGGCCGCCGTCGTCGTCCTCGATCAGCGTCATCCACGTGTCGTCGGCGAGGTCCGCGAGGTCCAGGGCCTCCAGCCGGGCCAGCGGGTGCCGGGCGGACATCCGGATGCAGAACGGCTCCTTGGGGACCAGGGTCCGGGCGAGCACTCCCCCGGGCAGCGGCACCTCGTGGTCGTTGACCTCTCCGTAGACGATGACGTCGTAGCGGCCCGCGCCGAGCATCCGCACCAGGGCGGTCACCGAGTCCTCCAGGTCCACGGTGATCTCCCGGCCCGACAGGACCAGGTCCTGCTGGGCGATCAGACCGTCGACCAGCACGAGCAGGATGCAGCCCAGCCGCAGCGGGGCGCCCGCCGTCCGGGCCCGCGTCTCGGCGCCGAGGGCGTCCATCTCGCTGAGCACCCTGCGCGCCTTGGCGAGGACGAACTGGCCCAGGGGGGTGGGTTCGACCCCGCGCCGGCCCCGGACGAAGAGTTCGCCGCCGGTGACGCGCTCGATCCTGCGCAGCTGGGCGGAGAGCGCCGGCTGCGAGACCCCGAGCTTGCGCGCGGCACCACCCAGGCTGCCCGTTTCCGCTATCTGGCAGACGGCTTGCAGATGTCTCAACTCCAGCTGCATCCCGGCAGCTTACGCAGCGTCACCCGCCCGCACCATAACGCCGGTCTTATGCACGCAGGGATGTCCCGATCTGGTCATGGACACGCCCATACTCAGCCGCGAACAGCCAGAACCCCCGCTCCCCCCTCCGGGAACTTCCGGGCGGTGGGGGGCGTCTGACCGGGAGAAGGCTGAAGATCTACGGGGGAGCCGGGCATGACGATCACGCTGGCGGAGGAGATCACGCTGCTGTCACTGGACGACGAGTCCGGGGCGGTCAAGCAGCGGCAATCGGTGGGCTGGGCGGTGGCGGGCGCGATCCTGCTCGAACTGGTCGTGGCGGACCGGGTCCTGGTTTCCGGCAAGTACCTGGAACTGGTGGACACCTCGCCCACGGGTGAGGAACTGCTGGACGGCCGGATCCCTTTGATGCAGACCTGGCTGCGCGGCCGGAGCAAGCGCAGGGTGACCGACTGGCTGACGAAGGACCAGGCCAGGGCCATCGGCGCGGCGGTGGAGCGGCTGAGCGCGCGGGGCGTGGTGGTGGAGGAACGGCGCAAGGCGCTCGGGGTGTTCCCGGTGCGCCGCTACCCGGAGGCCGATGGCGCCGTCGAGCGCGCGCTGCGCGAGCGGCTCGCGGCGGCGGTCCTCAAGGGCGCCGAGCCGGACGAGCGCACGGCGGGCCTCATCGCCCTGGTGCATTCGGCCAAGTTGCACGGGCTCGCCTTCCCGGGGCGCCCGCGCAAGGAGATCTCCGCGCGCATGGCGGAGATAGCGGAGGGGCAGTGGGCCGCCGAGAGCGTCCGCGCCGCGATCCGCGACATGCAGATGGCGATGGCCGCGATCACGGTGGTGACGGCCGCGGCGGCCGGCTAGGTCGACTCAGGTCGTCGTGGTCGGGTAGTCGTACGAGGGTGTGGGCGGCAGGGTCGCGGTGAGTTCGGGCCGCCATGCGCGCAGGACCGCCACCGACGGGGGGAAGAGGGCCTCCGGGAGTTCGGCCGCGGCGAACCACGCCCATCGGGCGATCTTGTGGGGTTCGGTGACCGCCGGGGTGCCCTCGGCGGTGGTGGTGACGGCCGCCGCGGTCAGCCGGGTCACGTCGGAGGCGGGGTTGATCTGGACGGACAGGATCCGGATCCCCTCGGGGCCGGTCCGCAGGCCCGTCTCCTCGGCCAGCTCCCGCGCGGCCGCCTGCTCGAACCCCTCCCCGGGGTCGACCTTGCCGCCGGGCAGCTCCCAGCGGCCGTCGTGCGCCTGGCCGAGCAGGATCCGGCCGTCCGGGCCGACCACGACCACGCCGACGCCGACGACCGCGTGGGGGCGGGGCACGGCGCGCACGCCGCGCTGTGGCCCTTCGTCCGGACCGGGTCGGGCGGCGGGTCGCGTACTCATGGGCGTCCTTCGGCAGGGGGCGGTGGTGCGGCTCCATTTGCCGTTCGGCGACGGGGTTTGTCAAACGGAGCCTTCGAATAAGACAACCGTGCGGGTTTTGGCCAGGCTCCGTCCGCGCAGGCTTCCGGCGGTCTGATCGTCGTACGGCTCATCGCTCAGGGGGCGCAATGGCACATGTGCTGGTTATCGGCGGGGGCATCGGAGGACTGGCCACGGCGCTGCTCGCGGCACGCCGCGGACACACCGTCGAGCTCTTCGAACGCGATGCGCGCGCCCCCGGCACCGCACTCGACCGGGACTTCTTCGGCTGGCGCCGCCCGGCCGTGCCGCAGGCGGGCCATCCGCACGCGCTGCTCGGCGCCGCCCGCAACCTGCTCCGTGACGAACTGCCCGACGTCCACGCCGAGATGCTCCGGCTCGGAGCGCGCGAGCGGCACGAGCTGGACTGGTTCGACGTACGGCCTCCCGCGCGGCCCGGCGACGAGGACCTCGTGATGCTCCAGGCGCGCCGCATCGTGCTGGAGAGCGCCCTGGCCACGGCGCTGCGCGCCGAGCCCGGGGTGGTCGCGCGGTACGGGGAGCCGGTGACCGGGCTGCTCACGGCCGGGAGCGGCGGGAGCGGCGGGAGCGGCGGGGGCCGGGGCCGCAGCCGGGGCCTGGCCCACGGCCGGGGTCAGCAGGTCCGCGTGGAGTGCGCGGAGGGCGGGGCCCGGGGTGGTGCCCAGGCGGCCGGCCAGGTCGCGGCGGACCTCGTCGTAGGCGGCCAGTGCCTGCGCCGGGCGGCCCGTGTCGCGCAGGGCGCGGATCCGCAGGGCCTGCAGCGGCTCGTCCAGCGGCAGCCCCGCGCACAGCGCGGTCAGCTCGGGCAGGGCCCGTTCCGCCTCTCCCAGCGCCAGCGCGGCCTCCAGCCGGCCCCGGCGGGCCTCGCGCCGCAGCGCCTCCCAGCGGGCGGCCTCCGGCTCCGCCCCGGGCAGGGAGCCCAGCGGCTCGCCGCGCCACAGGGCGAGGGCCTCGTCGTACAGGGCGGCCGCGTCCGCCGGGGCGGCCGGGGCGGCCGTGGCCGCCGCGCGCGTGAGCCGCTCGAAGCGGTACAGGTCGATGTCGTCGCGGGCGCAGGCGAGCACGTAGCCGCCCTCCCCCGACCTCACCGCCTCGTGCCCGAGCGCCCGCCGCAGCCGTCCCACCAGCGCCTGGAGGGCGGCCGGGCCGTCGGCCGGCGGGTCGCCGTCCCAGACCTCGGCGATGAGCGAGCCCGCAGGCACCGCCCGCCCGGGCCGCAGCGCGAGCGCGGTCAGGAGCGCGCGCAGGCGCGGCCCGCCGACGGGGACGGTGCTCCCGTCGTCGCGGATGGCCTGGGTGGTGCCGAGAATCGCATAGCGCACCGGTCCATTGTCTCCGGCCCCGGGACCTCTACGGCGCCTGCCCCGGGATAGGTTCACCGCATGGGTCACCAGGGCAGTCGAAGCCACGACCGCGGCGAGCGGCAGATCAGTTCCGTATTCCTCGGCATCTTCGCCGTCATGGCGGTGACCGGGTGGGCGGTGTGGACGGGGTACTCGACCAGCACCGGGCTGGCCGTCTTCCTCTTCGTCACGGCCGCGTGGATCGTCTCCCTCTGCCTGCACGAGTACGCGCACGCCCGCACCGCCCTGCACAGCGGGGACCTCAGCGTCGGGGCCAAGGGCTACCTGACACTGAACCCCCTCAAGTACACGCACGCGCTGCTCAGCATCGTCCTGCCGGTGATCTTCGTGATCATGGGCGGCCTCGGCCTGCCCGGCGGCGCGGTGTACATCGAGCGCGACCGGATCCAGGGCCGCTGGAAGCACAGCCTGATCTCGGCGGCCGGCCCGCTGACGAACGTCGCCTTCGCGGTCGTGTGCACGGCCCCGTTCTGGCTGGACGCCCTGGACGGGGTCCCGATGGCGTTCCGCTTCGCGCTCGCCTTCCTGGCCCTGCTCCAGGTCTCGGCGGCGATCTTGAACTTCCTGCCGGTCCCGGGCCTCGACGGTTACGGCATCATCGAGCCCTGGCTCTCCCACCGGGTCCGCCGCGAGGTGGCGCCGCTGGCACCCTTCGGGCTGCTGGCCGTCTTCGCGCTGCTGTGGATCCCGGAGATCAACGCGCACTTCTTCAACCTCATCGACGGCCTGCTCTCCGCCCTCGGGGTGAGCGACCTGGAGACCTACTGCGGCCGCGACCTCTACCGCTTCTGGCAGGACACCAACGGCTTCTGCGTGGCCCCCACCGAGAACTGACCTGCGCCGGGCGGGCGGCGCACAGCGCTAGCCGGCGCTGCGCGCCTTCTCGGCCTTCGCCTTGCGGACGTAGAACCAGGCCATGTTCGAGGTGACGCCGGCCATCAGCACCCACACGATCCCGAGCAGGCTGCCCTGCACGAAGGCGACGACGGCCGCGGCCGCGGCCAGGACGCAGAGAACGATGGCGAACACGGCAAGGCGGGGCATGTCTGGGGCTCCTCGAAGACACTGAAGCGATTCAAGCCCTCCCAGTGTCCCCCGGAAGGAGGCGAAGTGGTCCGCGGTGGGTTCGGGGTGGGCGGCGAGCGCCATGAAGGCGGTCGCGGGGCCCACGGTGTAGGCGGGGCGGTGTTCGAGGAAGGCGTCGAGGACCACGCCGGCGTCGAAGCGGTGGGCGAGGACGAGGGTGCCCGCGTTGGTGAAGCAGGCGGCGAGCTCGCAGACCATGCCGGTGATGTGGAAGAGCGGGGCGAGGGCGAAGTAGCCGGCGCCCTCGGGGAGCGGGTGGCCGGTGACCTGGCGCACGGCGTTGTGGGTGAGCGCGCCGTGCGGGTTCATGGCGCCCTTGGGGGCGCCGCTGGTGCCGGAGGTGTAGCTGATGAGGGCGGTGTCGGCGGCCGTCAGGCACGGGTCGGGCGGGGCCGGGCGGCCCCGGCGGGCCACGGCGGCGAGATCGGCGGCGTCGGCCGCCTGCTCCGGGCGGCCCGGCGCGAGGACCCGTACGTCGTCTCGGGTCTGGAAGTCCAGGTCGGACGCGGTCAGGACGGTCCGTACGCCGCTCCCCCGCGCGGCTTCGCGCAGGTACGCCGACCAGGCGCGGGCGTCGCAGACGAGGGCGGCGGCGCCGGAGTCGCGCAGGATGTGGGCCGCCTCGCCGGACTTGTACATCGGGTTGAGCGGGACCACGACCGCCCCGGCCTTCCAGGCGGCCAGGACGGCGAGGACGAAGTGCGGGGTGTTCTGGAGCATGACCGCGACCCGGTCCCCGCGGGATATGCCCCGCTCCGCGAGGTGGCCGGCGAGGGAGTCGGAGAGCGCGTCGGCCTCGGCGTAGCGCAGGCGGCCGTCGAAGTAGGCGAGCGCGGTGCGCTCCGGGGCGCGGCCGACGGCGGCCCGGAAGGCGTGCAGGACGCTGGGCGGGGGCGTGACGGGCGCCCGCTGCGCGGGGCTGAGCCGTGCGAGCCAGGGCTTCGCGCCGTAGGGGGAAGGGACCTCGGAAGGGGCCTCGGCCGGGACTTTTGCGGGGGACGCGGTCACCGGGCCTCCCAGGTGCGCTGCAGCCGGTTCATGCCGCTGAGCCAGCGGTCCGGTTCGGTGGCGCGGGCGGCGTAGAAGTCCGCGACCTCGGGGTGCGGGAGGATCAAGAACCGGCCCTTCTCCATGCCGTCGAACGTGGCGTCCACGACCGCTTCGGGCTCGATCGCGGTCGGCGCGAGGACCAGCTCGCCCGCCGATCCGGCGGCGGTGAGCATGTCGGTCCGGACCCCCTGCGGGCAGATGGCGTGGACCTGGAGCCCGCGGTGGCGGTAGGTGAGCGAGAGCCATTCCGCGAAGGCGAGCGCGCCGTGCTTGGTGACACTGTACGGGGCCGCCCCGATCATGGTGAGCAGTCCGGCGGCCGAGACGGTGGAGACGAAGCGGCCGCTCTCGCGCTCCAGCCAGTCGGGCAGCAGCAGCCTGGCCGCGCGGACGTGGGCCATGACGTTGGTGTCCCAGGCGGCCTCCCAGACGGCCTCCTCCGCGAAGGCGTCGCCGCCGGAGGCCAGTCCGGCGTTGGCGCAGTAGACGTCGACCGTGCCGCCGAGGGCCTCGCGGGCCTCCTCGACGACGGCCGAGGCGTCGCCGGGCACGGCGATGGCGCGGGCGCCGATCGCGCCGGCGACGGCGGCGGCCTTGGCGGGGTCGAGGTCGTTGACCACGACCGTGGCCCCCTCGGCGGCGAAGCGGTGGGCGAGGGCCGCGCCGATGCCGCCGCCCGCGCCGGTGACGACGACTCGCTGGTCCTGGAACGCGTTCACGGGTCCACCCTTCGTGGCCTGCTGCCGAATGCCGGATCCCGGCAGACTAACCAGTCGGTATGTCCTGGCGGAAGGGTGCGGAGCCCTACTTTGGCGCGATGACGCTGACGCGACGCGGGTTGCTGGGTCTGGCCGGGGCGGCGGGGGCCGCGGGTACCGTGTAGTAGACCACCGCCCGGCCCTGCCCCCAGCAGGCCGAACGGTCGTCCTTCCACCTCCCACCGCGGTCGGACATGACGACGCCCCGGCCCACCGTCTCCGCAAAGGCAAAGGACCGGGGCATCTTCATGAGCGACCACTACCCCGTGATCGGCCGCTGAGCCACCCCCCTGGGGTGCCCGCCGTGATCCGGCGGGCACCGCCGGCCCGGGCCGGGCGGGCTCAGCCGGAGGCCTTCGCGCGCTCCCACTCGCTCGCGTAGTCGTTGAAGATCTGGCGCAGGTGGTGGCCGATCTTCAGGTAGTCCAGGTCGTCGAGGTTGGCCAGCGAGACGCGGACCGACCACTGGGGGCCGTCGAAGCCGCCGCCGTTGAGGAGGACCACCGAGGTCTGTTCGGCGAGGCGGAACAGCGGGTCGACCGGTTCGTAGTTCTTCTCCAGGAAGTCCGCGAAGTCCTTGCCGTGCACCCGCTCCGCCTCGGCCAGCAGGTCGAGCTCGATGTAGTACCCGGCCCGCTTGTCGTCGTCGGAGATCTTCATCTGGGCGCCCTCCAGCAGGAGGTCGAGCCTGCGGTGGACGATCTGCCGGATGCGCTCCTTGTACGCCTGGCCCTCGTCCAGCATGTCGAAGAGCGAGAAGAGCGTCATCATCGTCTGCTGCGGCAGCGAGAGGCCGGCCGTGTGGTTGAGGGCCACCGACCGGGAGTCCGCGACGAGCCGGTCGATGAAGCGGATCTTCTCCGGCTCCAGGGTCAGGGTGCCGTACCGCTTGGCGAGCCGGTCCTTCTGGTCCTGGGGGAACGCCGCGATCATCGCGTCGATGACGTTGTCGTCGTGCAGGCCGATGACGCCGAGCCGCCAGCCCGTGCACCCGTAGTGCTTGGAGTACGAGTACACGAGCAGCGTGTTGCGCGGCAGGTCGGCGGCGATGGAGCGGAAGCCGGGCACGAAGGTGCCGTACACGTCGTCCGTGACGATCAGCAGGTTCGGGTTGCTGGTGGCGACGATGTCCTTGATCTGGTTCGCCACCCGCTCGCTCAGGGCGAGCGAGGGCGGGTTGCTCGGGTTGACCAGGCAGACGAGCTTCACCGAGGGGTCGGCCAGCTTGGCCACCTCCTCCTGCGGGTAGCGCCACTGCCGGACCCCGGTCTCGGTGAACAGGCTCGCGGAGACGTTGACGACCTCGAACTCGAAGGTGTCGAGCTCGGGGATCTCGATGTACGGGGTGAACACCGGTGTCATCAGGGCGATCTTGTCGCCCTTGCGCAGGATCCCGTTCTTCATCAGGGAGTCGAAGATGTAGCACATGGCGGCGGTGCCGCCCTCGGTGGCGAACAGCGACAGGTTGTTGCCCTCGGGCGGCCGCTTGTCGAACATCTCGTCCGCCACGTACCCGCGCACGATCTGCTCCGCGTGCTTCAGCATCCGGTCCGGGACCGGGTAGTTGTCACCGGTGATGGAGTCGGTGAGCTCGTGCACGAAGGCGTCCTTGTCGAACGGCCAGCGCGAGAGCGCGTACTGGACGCAGGCGGCCAGCATCTCCACGCCCGGCAGGTCCGGGTGGCGCCGCGTCCACGATTCGAACCGGTCCCCGATGCCCTTCTTCTCCGGCATCCCGCCGAGGTTGTCGGCGGTCCACACCCGCCGGGACTCCTCCAGGGCGAAGTAGCCCAGCGCGTAGAAGGCCTCGCGCGGTCCGGTGGCGATCCAGTTCGGGTTGCCGCGGCCCGCGTTGAGCATGGCGCGCGCGGTCGTGTCCTTCTGGCCCGGCTTGTCGGCCTGGGCGGCGGTGGCGAGCTGAATGAACTTGTCCTTCAGCTCGAAGGGGCTGAGCTGCGCGAAGGACTGGATCTCCTCGCGGCTGAAGGTGGTCTCCGGCACGGTGGTTTCCTTTGCGTCGAGGGGCGGGTTCGGAGCCTCCGAAGCCCCCACCGCCACCGCCGCCGCCACCGCCGCCGCCACGCGCACCGCGAACCGCCCGCGCGTTCAGCGGCACGTGACCACCGCCGGTTCGGCGCTGGCCGTGGCCCTGGTTCCGCTCGTGGTCGGGGTCCTGGTCGCCAAGGGGCTCGCGGCCGACCCACACGTACCCGTCAACGCACTGATCACCGGCGGCGGCCAGCGCGCCGGGCTGCCCCGGTCCGAGTGGCGCCGCCGCGGGCACGCCACGATGCGCCGGCTGCGCTCGGCCCGCCGCAGCACCGTGCGCGGCTGCGACTACGTCCGCGGCCGCCGCCCGGCCGGACACTGAGAGCGCAGCCAGGCGTCGGCGGCCCTCGGCGAGCGCAGCCGCACCACCCGCAGCGGGGCGAACCGCGCGTCACCGGCCAGCCGGCCGATCTCCGCGCGCCGGGACGCGTACCGCGACCAGGCCCACCACGCGGGGTGGTCGGCGCGCAGCCACTCCCGCCAGCGCTCCCGGTTGCCGCCGAACAGCCGCTCCCGCAGCAGGCTGCGGCGCAGCGAGCGCAGCAGCACCCGGCACATGACGAGGCGGCGCGGGTGGTCCAGCCACACCACGGTGTCGGCCCGCCGCCACAGGACGTCGCGCACGGCCTCGGGCCCGTAGGAGTCGAGGACCCACCGCTCGCCCTCCGCGACGGCGGCCGCGTCCGCCGCGTACGACGCGCTGACGGTCCACCCCGGTCCGGTGAAATGGAGGGCGTCCATCTCGTGGTACGGCAGCCCGAGCCGGCGTTCGAGCTCCCGGGCCAGGGTGGACTTGCCGGCTCCGCTGATGCCGACGACGAGTACGCGCTGCATCAGCGGAGCTTAGGCGGTGTCCGGGCTCAGACGCTCAGGGGTTCCTGGAGCTCGGTGACCCACTGGTCGCGGTCCTCCGGGCAGGCCAGGGTCAGCTCGCGCGCGTACCCGGACGAGCGCTCGCCGTTCGCGTCGATCCACTGGGCCAGGGCCTGCGCGGCCGGCAGGACGGAGTCCATCGAACCCCGGTGCACGACCGTCGCGGCCCGCTCGACGCCCGGCAGCACGACGATCCGTACGTTGCCGCCGAGGTTCTCGTCCCGCACCGAGGCGGCCACCGGCAGCCCCGCGTGGACCAGGACGGCGCCGGGCCGCTCCGCGTCGCCGGCGTCCTCGTAGTAGGCGATGCCCGGGGAGGTCGGCGTCACACCGGCCTCCTCGACGAGGCGGCACAGCTCGTCGAACAGCGGGCCGATGACCGGGCCGATGTCCTGGGGCTCGTAGCTCCCCGCGATCCCGCTCAGTTCGGCGAGCCGGACGGGCGGAAGGCTCTTCACGACGATGTCGATGGCAGACATGGTTCCCTCGTTCTCGATGGTCCGGAGCCTCGACTCGACCTGGGTCAGCCGGGCCGCCGCGGCGGCCATGGCCGACTCCAGTTCCGCCTGCCGCAGCCGCAGCATGCCGCGCAGCTCCTCCGCGCCCACCAGCTCGTCGAGTATCGAGCCCACCTGTTCCAGGCTGAAGCCGAGCTCTTTGAGCGCGATGACACGGTTGAGGCGGGCGAGTTGCCCGGCCTCGTAGTAGCGGTAGCCGCTGACGGGGTCGACACGGGCCGGGCGCAGCAGTCCGAGGGCGTCGTAGTGACGCAGCATGCGGACCGATACCCGGCCGTGCTTGGCGAAGTCTCCGATGATGAACATGACGCCTTCCAGTGGAGGGCCTGACACAGTGTGAGGGTCAAGCCCGACCAGAATACGAGGGCATCGGTGCAGGTCAGCGGTGCTCGGACTGGCGGATGCAGAGATCGACGACCGACGGCGGCACGGTGCCCTCCGCGGCCGCGCACAGCTCGTCCAGCCGCGGTGGCCGGGCCGGCGGCCGCCCCGGCCGGGCGGGCGGGGCCTGCGGCGGGGGTTTCCGGGGGTCGGGGCGGGCGAATGGCTGATACATGCCGGACTTCCGCTGTGCTTATGCGGTCATATGCGCAGCCTGGATGATCCTGCCTGGGTGTCGAACCCGTGCCGGCCCCTGTCAGTGCCCCTGTCCGTCCTGCTGTCCGTCCTGCTCGCCTTGCTCGCCCTGCCCCTCGCCGCCCCGGGGGCCCGGGCCTCGGGCGGGGGTGCCGGCGCCGGGATCGAGACCGCCCGGACCGGCCGGCAGGTCGCCCCCGGGGTCCGGCTGGAGTCCTACGACCGGCTCGAAGCCGACCGCTGGCTGCGCATCGACGAGCTCGACGTCGACCTCGCGGCTGCGGGCAGAGCCGGGGGCGCGCGGGCCGAGTACCTCGGCGGCCGGGGCGTCGCCACCGTCGCGGACGCGGCCGCCCGGCACCCCGCCGGCCCGGGCCGACGCGTGGTCGCCGCCGTGAACGGGGACTTCTTCGACATCAGGGGTACGGGCGCCCCGCTCGGCCCGGGCATCGGCGCCGGACGGCTCCTGCACGCGCCGTCCCCCGGCGCCGGCCAGGCCGTGGGCTTCGGCGCCGACGGCGCCGGCCGGGTGCTGGACATCGCGCTCGCCGGGACCGTGACCCTGCCCGGCGGAGCGGTCCGCCCGCTCGCCGGCTACAACACCGCGCGGCCGCCCGCCGACGGCTTCGCCGCCTACACCGCCGACTGGCCGGCGGCCGAACTGCCCGCGCTCGGCCCGGTGGTGGACCTCCGGGACGGGCGGGTCACGGCCGTCCGCGCTGCCGCACGTGCGGCCGTACGGCGCCCCGCGGCCGGTACGACCTTGCTGGTCGCGGGCGGCGCCGCGGCGGCCGAACTCGCCGCCCTGCGGCCCGCGGACGCGGTCGCCGTCCGGGCCCGGCCCGTCGCGGCCGGGGGCGGGCCGCTCCCGGTGGGAGCGCTGGGCGGCCGGGAGGCGCTGGTCGTGGCCGGGGTCGCGCAGGACCACGAGGGCGAGCCGAACAACGCCGCCGCCCCGCGCACCGCCGTCGGCTTCTCGCGCGACGGCCGGCGGCTGCGCGTGGTCACCGTCGACGGCCGCCAGCGCGACAGCGGCGGCCTGACGCTCACGG
Source organism: Streptomyces sp. ICC1 (assembly GCF_003287935.1). Taxonomy (GTDB): domain Bacteria; phylum Actinomycetota; class Actinomycetes; order Streptomycetales; family Streptomycetaceae; genus Streptomyces; species Streptomyces tritrimontium. Next base: position 8,881,911 of record NZ_CP030287.1, on the reverse strand, counting down.
CGCTCGGCCGGCTGATGCACCGGCTCGGCGCGTACGAGGCCCTGAACCTGGACGGCGGCGGCTCCTCCACCCTGCTCGCCGCCCTGACCGGGGAGCCGGGCCTGACCTTGGAGAACTCCCCGTCCGACGGCCGGCCGCGCCCGGTCCCCAACGGGCTCGTCCTGACCGCCCCGGCCGGCTCCGGCAAGACAGCCGGGTACCGGATCGAGCCCGTGGGCGGCGTCGCGCGCGCCTTCGCCGGGCTTGGCCGGACCCTCAGGGCCACCGCGTACGACACCGCACTCGGCCCGGTGGCCTCCGCCGGGCCCGCGCCGGTGTGGACCGCGGAAGGCGGCGGGGCGCGGGTCGACTCCGGCGGGGTGCTGCGCGCGGCGCGCCCCGGCCGGCTCGCGGTGCACGTCCGGGGCGGGGCGGCACGCGGCACGCTCGGCGTCGACGTCCTCGGCCCGCCGGCCCGGATCCGGGCCGTCCCGGAGCGGATCGGACTCGCGGAGCAGGGGGAGGGCGCGCGCTTCGAGGTGACCGGACATGACGCGCAGGGGGCCGCCGCCGTCATCGAACCCCGGGACGTGACCCTGGAGTTCGACCGCTCGCAGTGGGCCGTCGCCGAGGACGGGCGCGGCGGGTTCACCGTGACCGCCCGAGTCCCCTGGGCCGCCGGGCGGTTGCTGGCCTCCGTGCGGGGAGTCTCGGCGGGCCCGGCCGAACTGGCGCTGGGCTGTCTCTTATACACACTTCCGA